>CALMND010000329.1 GCA_937868565.1 uncultured Bacteroidota bacterium
TTATTTTGTTCGGAAAGGCCTTAATAAATGCCTCCGGGATTTTTAAAAGAAAACCGGCTAGAATAATTAAATCAATTTTTTCAACGTTTAAAAACTCAATCAATTGTTCACTGTAGTTATCCAATGCCGTTTTACTTACAATCTGAACGTTTTTTTTGTACCTCTCGGCGCGTTTTATCACCCCGGCATCATCCTTGTTTGTAATAACTAATTTGATTTTTATGCGGGGGTCGTTATTAAAATAGCGAAATAAATTTTCAGCATTCGTGCCTTCCCCACTTGCAAATACAGCAACGTTAATCATGGCTCAAAAATAATTATTAATTGTAAGAAATTAGTACTTTTACACCCATGCCTTTAAATTATATCAACTGGAATCCCTCTCCCGAAATTTTTACTATCCCCGGCATCGACTGGCCGGTTCGTTGGTACGGATTGATGTGGGCGCTGGCTTTTATTGCGAGCCATTTTTTCATGAACCGCATTTTTAAAAAGGAAGGGCGTACCGAAAAAGATTTGGACACACTGACTTTGTACATCATTTTAGGAACCGTGCTTGGTGCGAGATTCGGACATTGTTTGTTTTATGGTCCCTGGTTTGATGAAGTGGATGCTTCTGGCAGAGTTTTGAACGAAGGTTATTTGTCTCATCCACTAAACATGTTGAAGGTTTACGAAGGAGGATTAGCAAGCCACGGGGGAGCCATAGGAATAATTACAGCCATGATACTATATTGCCGCAAAACGAAAGAGAGTTGGTTGTGGTTATTTGACAGATTAGTGATCGTGGTACCCTTGGCGGGAATGTGTATTCGTTTTGGAAATTTGATTAATGGCGAAATTGTCGGTCATATTACCACAGTGCCGTGGGCCTTTGTTTTTGAAAATTACGACGAAGATAAATGGCTTTTGTTAAACCACGGAGTTCCAATTCCGGCGAGACATCCAGCACAGTTATACGAAGCGGTATATTGTCTCTTTCTGTTTGTGTTTATGTATTGGTTTTGGAAGAATAAAAGAGAAACCGTGGGCCCAGGTTTTATGTTCGGAATGCTTTGCGTGTTGCTTTTTGTAGAACGTTTTGTAGATGAATTTTTTAAAGAAAATCAGGCCGCTTTTGAGGGTGCTTTGCCAATAAATATGGGGCAGATTTTAAGTATTCCCTTTATACTGATAGGTATTTATATGATGATACGTTCGTATAAATTTAAAACAAACTATAACGTAACTTAGTCAAGTTAGTTTTAGTAGTTACTGAAACAATATTCTCAGAAATCATACGTTTCATAGCAAACACTTTGCAAATATGAAGCGTAAAAAAGTAATCTATTCAATTGGTATAATTGTACTTTTGATGAGTGCCTGTAAAAAAAGGACAACAACACAGCCTTGCGAACAAACAGGTCAGCCAGTAGCTGAGGAAACTAAAACCTATCCAAGTTACTCTAGGTTAAAAACCGGAAATTACTGGGTTTATGAAAGGTTTCAAATTGAACAGCATGGGTCTGTTAGTTCTTTAAAACAGTTTGATAGTTCTTATGTTGAGAAAGATACTCTTATTCGTAATCAAACCTTCTTCAAAGTTAGAAGACATGATTTAATTTATAATCGTGAATATGGTGTTTATTTGAGAGATTCCTTGCATTATATTATAGATTCTGCTGGCAGAATTGTTTTTTCTTCTGAAGATTTTACCACTGTATACGACACCTACTATGTCACTCTTGCAGCCGACGATACGGCTGCCATCAGAACTCGAAAAATGAATGATAAGGATTTGGTAACTATAACTCCTGCGGGCACTTTTACTACCTCAAACATGCAAACTACGCACGTCTATTATCCAAAGTATATTACGGTTGGTATAAACAATCCCAGATACATGAATTCTCGTTACGCCAAGAATATTGGCCTTGTGGTAGAAACGGAACCTTTTTACTTTATGTACCCTATTATCACTGAAAAAAGATTAATCAGATACCACCTTAACTAATTAGTTCATCCTTATTGTCTGTTTTCGATCCGGTCCCACCGAAACAATGGTAATTGGAGCTCCTGTTGCTTTCTCAATGAATTTTACATAATCCAAAAGCGATGCCGGTAATTTTTCTTTGCTATCAATAACCGTCAGATCCACATTCCAACCTTTTACCTTGGTGGTAATAGGTTTTAAATAATTGGGGTCAATGTTGTAGGGAAGGTAGTCAATGACCTTACCGTTATGATTGTAATGTGTGCATATTTCTATTTCGTCAAAACCACTAAGTACATCCGCTTTCATCATCATCAATTCCGTTACGCCATTTACCATCACCGCGTATTTCAAGGCGGGAATGTCCAGCCAGCCCGTACGACGGGGTCTTCCGGTGGTACTACCAAATTCGCGACCTATTTGTCTGATTTTTTCGCCAACCTCATTATCCAATTCTGTTGGAAAGGGCCCACTACCAACGCGCGTACAATAAGCTTTAAAAATTCCAATCACGTTTCCAATTTTGTTGGGTGGAATTCCTAAACCGTTACACGCTCCGGCGCAAATGGTATTGCTGCTCGTTACAAAGGGATAGGAACCAAAATCAATATCCAGCAAGCTTCCTTGAGCTCCTTCAGCCAAAACTTTTTTTCCTGCAAGGATAGCGTTGTTCAGATAGTGCTCAGTCTCCACGAACTGTAACTGCTTCATAGCTTCAATCGCTTCAAACCAAACCGGTTCCAACTCCGCTAAATTATAATCAAAATTATAAAAAGATAAAAGTTGTTTGTGCTTTTCTACCAGTGTAGCATACTTTTCGTGAAATTCATTGGTTTCTATGTCACCAATGCGTAAGCCGTTACGACCCGTTTTATCCATGTAAGTAGGGCCAATTCCTTTGAGTGTTGAACCTATTTTGTTTTTCCCTTTCGCCGCTTCGCTTGCCGCATCCAACAAACGGTGCGACGGCAAAATCAGATGTGCTCTTTTACTGATAACGAGTTTCGACTTAACATCAACACCCAATTTTACTAAAGCATCAATTTCTTTTTTAAAGATAACCGGATCAATAACCACTCCGTTACCAACTATGTTAATGGCTGTAGGATGAAATATACCGCTTGGAATGGTGTGTAACACATGTTTAATGCCGTTAAACTCCAAAGTGTGTCCTGCGTTTGGACCGCCTTGAAAACGGGCTATAATGTCGTAATTTGGTGTTAGGACGTCTACAATTTTTCCTTTGCCTTCATCGCCCCATTGCAATCCTAAAAGTACATCTGCTTTACTCATAATATGTTCAGAGATTAAAGAGCAAATTTATTATAAATGCCAGCGTTTGTGGCTTTGTTTAATAACTTTTTAAAAAGTAAAAAACGCTAAAAAAGTGTTTTAACTAGTATTTACATTTAGTTTTTATTAAATTTATAACGTTGCAAAAAATTACCATAGCCATCGACGGTTACAGCAGTTGCGGCAAAAGCACCCTTGCAAAAACTCTGGCTCATAAAATACATTATAACTATATTGATAGTGGCGCTATGTACAGGGCTGTTACGCTTTTTGCCCTTCGTCATAATTACATAGATTCTTCTAAGAAAATTAATTCGAAAGCGCTTTTGGAAGCACTTTCAAACATGGAGCTGAAGTTTGTAATTAATTCTCAAACGCATCATTCGGATATTTTTTTAAACGATGAAAATGTCGAGCGCGAAATAAGAACCATGGAGGTGAGCGACCATGTGAGTAAAATCAGTGCGATCAAGGAAATACGAGAAAAAATGGTAGCGCTTCAGCGAAAAATTGGTAAAGGAAAAGGAGTGGTGATGGACGGCAGAGATATTGGAACACACGTTTTTCCGAATGCTGAGGTAAAAATATTTATGATTGCCGACCCCGAAGTACGAGCGAAGAGAAGACAGGACGAATTTAGTAGCAAGGGACAGTATTTTACTTTGGAGGAGGTGGATATGAGTTTATTAAAACGTGACTTGGCCGATATCAGCCGGGAAGAAAGCCCGCTCATTCAGGCGGAGGATGCAATTATTTTAGATAATAGCGACTTAACCCGTGAAGAACAATTGGAGTTCGTGCTAAAATTAATTTCGGATTTTCATTTTATTTCTAAAGAAGAACAAAATCAACAGTGATATTAATTTTTTAAGCATTTTAAGTCCATTCAATATGAAACCAAATTTAGTTTTAGCATTACTTTTTCTTTTATCCAGTATTCTTGTTGTTGCTCAGGAAAAATACGAATTCTGTATAATAGAGTATTTTCCAAAAAAGGAAATATTGAGTATTTCTAAAAATGGTACCGAACACTCAAGCGAGATTGTAAATTTTAGAGATAATCCAAAGAATGGCTACCATAGTGTTTATGACGCAAATCCATTACTTGAAAGAGTAAAACTATTTCAGGAAAAAGACTGGGAGGTAATGAGTTTTAACACTAACCTTGTTGGCCGAAGGTATAGCAAAAGAATATACTCTGCTTATCTACGAAAGAAAATTAAATAGGCTTTCTGTTACACCGCCACATGATGCTCTCTCAATGCATCATTCAAAGAAGTCTTTAAGTCAGTACTTTCTTTACGTTTTCCAATAATCAAAGCACAAGGAACCTGAAACTCACCAGCAGGAAATTTTTTAGTGTAACTTCCGGGAATCACCACACTTCTTTCAGGTACATAGCCTTTCGTTTCGATAGGTGACGTGCCGCTTACATCAATAATTTTTGTGGATTGAGTTAACACCACGTTTGCACCCAACACTGCCTGTTTGCCAACCCTTACTCCCTCCACCACAATACATCGTGAGCCAACGAAACAATCATCTTCAATAATTACAGGCGCAGCCTGTACGGGTTCTAATACACCTCCAATACCAACACCACCGCTCAAATGCACATTCTTACCAATTTGGGCGCAACTGCCAACCGTGGCCCAGGTATCTACCATAGTCCCTGAATCCACATAAGCACCAATGTTCACATAACTCGGCATCATAATAACGCCATTAGCCAAAAAGGCACCATACCTTGCAACGGCGTTGGGAACCACCCGAACACCTAATTCAGCGTAACCCTGCTTAAGTGCCATTTTATCATGAAACTCAAATGGTCCCACTTCAATCGTAGACATTTTGCGTGTAGGGAAATATAAAATAACCGCTTTTTTTACCCAGTCATTTACCTTCCAGGAACCGTCGACATTGGGTTCCGCCACTCTTAATTCTCCTTTATCCAACAATTCAATAATTTCATTAATTGTGTTTAAGGTGTGCTTATCGTGCAGCAATTCGCGGTTCAGCCAGGCGGCTTCTATAGTTTTTTGCATGGTACTTATCGTATATAAATATCTAATACTTAATTTATGACAAAGTAAATAAATAAATTTCACTGGGCTTTATTCTAAAAAACATGGGATTTTAGAAAATATCGTATATTTGCCGTCTGAAATTAAAGGTTGCGTAGCTCAACTGAATAGAGCATCTGACTACGGATCAGAAGGTTAGGGGTTTGAATCCCTTCGCGACCACAAAACAAGTCCTAAATCCCGCACCAATTGCGGGATTTTGTATTTTTGGGGGATGACCGGGAGAATAAATTGTAAAGAGGGCTATTTTGCTGTTACTCACTTTTTTTGGTTAAACTGATTGTGGGTAAAATCACTTCCTAGTATGTCTATTTCAGTTATAAAGAAACAGGTCTCAGCGTGAAATTCGAACGCGCCTAGTCAATTTTTCTTTCTCCAAGCCATCACAAAATCATTCATGACATAGTTTTTTCCAATTTCAAAATCAGCTACTTTTTCTATTTTAAATCCTTTTTTGAAATAGAAATTGATGGATTTATAATTCTGACGATTAACTGTGAGTGTAATTTTTTTTGGATTTGTTAATTCTAATAATAAATCAAAAACTTTGCTTCCTATACCCTTTTTAGCTTTTAGCTGGTTAATATAAAATTTATTCAGAAACCATTCCCCTTTTTTTTTAGAATTTACCGAAATGAAGCCAACCACCGAAGAATCAATTTCAATTAAAAAGAAATTGTGTTTTTTTATTTGAATTTGTTCCTTTAAACTTTTTGGGCTGTACATTAAGTCAAGCATATAATCAATTTGTTTTTGACCGATTATACTTGGGTAATGCTGATTCCAAATTAAGCCTGCTAATTTTGAAATGGTTCCTATGTCTTTATAAGTGGCTCGCTTTAATTTTAATTCCTGCATATTATATGCTAATTTTGTATTAATGGCTAAGATAAGCAATACCGTGAATATCGAAAACCGGAAAGCAAAATTTGATTTTCAGTTTTTAGACACGCTAACGGCCGGTTTAGTGCTGAAAGGCACTGAAATAAAGTCGATACGCGAAGGAAAAGCAGGGCTCGCAGATAGCTATTGTTACTTTCGTAATGACGAACTTTACATTCGTAATTTTCACATCACCGAGTATGCGGATGCTTCGTTTTACAATCATGAACCGATGCGTGAACGCAAATTACTTTTAAGTCGCACTGAATTAAATAAGTGGTTAAGAAAGGTAAAGGATCATGGACTAACTATTGTGCCAGTAAAATTATTCATTAACGACAAGGGTTTCGCAAAGTTAAATATTGCGCTGGCAAAGGGTAAGAAAGCATTTGACAAACGCGATGATATAAAGAAACGTGATCTTGAGCGTGAAATGAGTAGAAAATTCTGACATGGGAAAACTAGGGGTAAAACATTTTTATTTGTTTATTTTAGGTTCGATCCTTTTTACGTCATGCGACAAGGGTTATCAGGTAAGATTCACTAACTATTATCTGGAGCCAATGGATTCAGTGGTAATTGGAAACAATCAGGTAGTATTTACGAATATTGGTTTGGAACAAACCACAGAACTTAGAAAAATTTCAAGAGGCAAGCATTTTTTTACTTTAACTACGAAAACAAAGAAAAAATTTTATTCTTCCTTTTTCGTTCCAAGCAAAGGAAGTGGAAACCGAACTATTCAAATTGACGCTATCAAGCAAATTTTTGTTCTAGAAGAGTAAATAAACAAGAATCAATAGGCTCTTTTATTGTTGCCCTCCATGTAATTTACGAATGCCTGATTGCTTACCTTATTGCCGCCCGGAGTGGGGTAGTTACCGGTAAAATACCAATCACCTAAATTATTTGGGCAAGCGTTGTGCAAACCATCAATGCTTTGATAAATTAATTCAAACTCCGCTTGTATATCTTTTGGTTTAATTAATTCAGCAATCTGAGCTGATATTTCTTCAGTGCTAAACGCGGCGTACACTTCCTTTACCAGATTTGTTTGTTCTTCTTTTGGTTTTTGCAACTCTGCAAGCGCTCTCGTATAAAGTTCTCGTAAAAATTTTTCTTTCTTATTTTTCCTAATCAAAGTAATTGCCGCTTCAAAAGCA
>CALMND010000330.1 GCA_937868565.1 uncultured Bacteroidota bacterium
ACTGCCTGGGCTGATCAATCCGGAAATGCTTTTAATGCTGCCCCTCCAACAACTACGGCGCGCCCTGCATTTGTTTCTAACTCCGCAAATGGCTATCCTACTTTAGATTTTGATGGTACCGACGATCAACTTTGGGTAAACGATAATGCAGCCTTAGACCTAACACAATGGCATTTTTTTATAGTTCCTTTGATTGATACCCAAAAAGATTATAACGCTTTTGTTGTAAAAGGCAACGACGTTAACGAAAACTATGAAATGCTAGGTTTTGCCGATGCCAGCATGCATATGCCTATATTCTATACAGATGCTTCGCGAACATTTCCTAATAGCACTACGTCGCAGTTAACAGCAACTGCAAATATTTTCGAATACACCTACTCCTCGGCTGTTGGCAGAGATGTTTACCGTAATAATAACAATATCTATACTGATAATGAAAACAAAACACCAGCTACAAATAACTTTAGCTTATATATTGGTAATGAGAGGAACACAACCGGACGCTTTTTAAATGGTGATTTAGCGGAAGTAATAATGTATAATGCCCGACTTAATTCTGCTCAACGAATAATAGTAAATAATTACCTTGCCGCTAAGTACAATTGTACGCTAACTGCTAATGACATTTATGTGCAGGATAATGCGGCTAACGGAAATTTTGACCACGATGTAGCCGGTATTGGTCGCGTAGATGCCAGTAATATACAAAATGATTCCAGAGGTTCGGGAATAGTTAGAATCATTAACCCAACGGGATTAGATAATAACGAGTATTACATCTGGGGCCATAACAACGGCGTTTTGGGAGCGTATACAACCACAGATTACCCGTCGGGTCAAGGTCTTCAAGGTCGATTGGTGCGCATTTGGAGGGGAACGGAGCAAGGAGCCATAACCAGTTTTGATGTGCGCTTTGATTTAACAGGATTAGGCTCTGTAACGGCCTCTCACCTCAGATTATTGGTTGATACAGATAACGACGGAACCTTTGTTGATGAGACGGCAGCCGGCGGTGGTGTTATTTCAGGCGCAAGTTCACTGGGAGCGAATATTTACGCTTTTACAGGGGTTACAGCCATGAATAACAATCTGCGCTTCACACTCGGCACAACCAGTATTTCGGCCACTCCTTTGCCAATTGAGTTGGCCGATTTTAACGCCATTTATTCCGACAATAAAGTGCTCATAAACTGGAGCACCGTCTCAGAACAAAACAACGATTACTTTACTATTGAAAAATCGAAAGACGGAATAAATTACACATCGGTTTCAATGATTAAAGGAACAAGTAACAGCACTTCAAGGCTGGATTACACAGAGACGGATTTTAGCCCTTTTCACGGCTTATCATACTACCGCCTCAAACAAACCGACCATGATGGAAAGATTAGTTATTCGCAGGTTGCCGCTGTTAATTTTAAATTAAGCAAAGGTACTTTTGCTGTGTCGCCTAATCCAACTGACGGACCAATACATCTGGAGTTTAAAGGGTTTCAAAATCAGGAAATTTTGGTAGTTATTCGGGATATGTCCGGAAAAGAATATTACGCCAAAGTTTTAATTGCCGACGAGGAAAGTAAACTTATTGCTAATGATAGCGAAAACAAACTTCCGCCCGGAACCTATATCGTTATTGCCTCCACAATTAATGAACTATATAGTCAGAAACTGATTATTAAATAAGAGGCTTCTTTAATTGAAAAAGCAAGTTACTACTTAAGGTGTTTTTTCAAGCTTGCGCGGTTTAAATTTATTTTGTAAATTCGTATCTTATTGTGTACTAATCTGATGTAATTCAAAATGTATCCTAATAAAGGAATAGCTGTTTTACTTTTTCCCTTGTTTTTTTTCTTTAATCTAAAAGCACAAAACCCTTCTTGTTCTTTTGCTAGTAGAATTGGAAGTACAAGTGCAGATGAAGGTCGAAATGTATGCGTCGATGCTTCAGGTAATGTTTTTGTTGTAGGACGTTTTAGAGGCACAGTAGATTTTAATCCGGGAGCCGGAACAAACACTCTTACTAGTGCAAGCGCGGGAAATGACGATGCCTTTCTGGCTAAATATAATAGTAGTGGAACTTACCAATGGGCTATAAGACTGGGAGCCGCCAATGATGACACTGCCGAAGGGGTTGTAACAGATGCCTCGGGCAATGTTTATATTTCTGGTAGTTTTCAGGGTACCGCAGATTTTGACCCTTCAGCAGGTACAGCTAATTTAATCTCAGCCGGTAATGATGATATATTCGTGGCAAAATACAATAGTTCAGGGGCTTACCAATGGGCCTTTCGTGTAGGCTCCTCTGCGTCTGATGTAAGCAGAGCCATTGCCTATGACGGTTCCAGTAATGTTTACGTAACAGGACGTTTAAGTGGGACCACCGTTGATTTTGATCCGGGGGCAGGAACAGCCACACTTTCAAGTGCAGGCGGACAAGATATTTTTTTAGCCAAATACTCGGCAGCAGCTGGGGCATATGGTTTTGCCATTCGCATGGGTGCTGGAAATGATGATAGTGGAGAAGGCGTTGCTGTGGATGGCTCAGGTAATGCCTACGTAACCGGACGTTTTCAAAATACCGCTGATTTTGACCCGGGTGCAGGCACTGCCAATTTAGTTTCAGCGGGTAACGATGATATTTTCCTTGCCAGTTATACCAGTGCAGGTGCTTACCGTTGGGCATTCAGAGTGGGCTCTTCAAATGGTGATGAGGCGCGAAATGTGGTGTATAGCCCCGCAGCTAATGTTTTGGCTGTAACAGGTTATTTCACAGGTAGCAATGTCGACTTTAACCCTGCTGCCGGTACAAATAGTCTTTCCTCAAATGGTGGTGATGATACTTTTCTTGCAAGATACAGTACCGCCGGAGCTTATATGTGGGCATTTAGAGTGGGTTCAGCAGCAGGTAATGAAAGAGGTGAAGGCATTGCCGTAGACGCTCCCGGTAACATTTATCTTTCAGGTAGATTAAACGGAACAGCAGATTTCGATCCCAGTGCCGGAACAGCAAATCTTACGCCTGTTGGCGGAGAAGATCTTTATTTAGCGGAATATGGCGGCGCCAGTGGTGCTTATCAATTTGCATTTAGAGTGGGCGGTGCCGGCACGGACCGCGCAGCAGGAGTTGCGGTGGATGCCTCGAGTAATATGTTTATTACAGGTCGTTTTAATGGTACTACTATTGATTTTGACCCAACGGCGGCAACCGTTACTTTAACTTCTTCTTCAGATGATGTTTTTTTAGCGAAATATAATACGGCCATTTTCTTACCAATAACATTGGTTGATTTTGCCGCAGAGTTAAAAGACAATGTGGTTGAACTAAAATGGTCAAGCGCATCCGAAATGAATAACGATTTTTATACCATCGAAAAATCAACAGATGGAATACATTTTGAAACCGTTAAGATTGTAACGGGAGTTGGTAACAGTACCACAAAGAATTATTATGAAGAGCTTGATGATAAACCATATAGTGATATTTCATACTATCGTTTAAAACAAACGGATTTTGATGGCAGTTCAATCATTCATTCAATGGTATCTGTTAACAGAAATCCTATTGAAGAAAATATCCTGATGTATCCCAATCCAGGTGATGGAAATTTTACTCTCCAATTAAAAGGACTTAAAAATTCAGAATTTGAAATTTTTGTTAAAGATGCCTATGGCAAAATTTGTTTGACTCAAAAATTATTTTGCACCGAAGACATTTGGAACTATCCTTTAGAAACCAAAAATCTTTTATCAAAAGGCATGTACATTGTCCAACTAATCTGTCACGATACAGTATACAGTCAAAAGTTAGTTATCAATTAAGAAAGCACTTGTTCTTCACCTAATCACAACAGGTAATTTTGTTTTCAATGGCGATTTTTTTTGCATAAAACGTTTTTTAATTAAATAAAAAGCCGCTCCATTTAATACGGGCGGCTTTTTACGGGTTCATTCCTTTTTTGTCACCGACTGTGACTATAATTTTGGGTTTTTCCCTTACGGTAGTAAATTTATAATTAATAATTATTTAAAATGCGCACATTTTGTAGAATGGTGGTTTTAGTTTGTGGAATAGGGGTTTGAATTAGTAAAGCAAATTGTTTTTGCTAAATAATCACTAAAAAGTGAATCTTTTTTTACTAAAATTACCTAAACCAAGAAATGAGCTCCCGGTATTAGTTTTTTACCTATTTACATTTGATGGATGCCAACCCTAAGCTTTCCCCTAAAATTTTTACCTTTGCGCCCGTGAGTAGAAAAATTATCATTGGCACCCGAGGAAGTGAACTTGCGCTTTGGCAAGCGAACTACACTAAAAATCTTTTAGAAGAAAAGGGTCATAAAGTAGAATTAAAAATTATTATGACCTCCGGCGACCAGTCGCAACAATGGGAAACAGGTTTTGATAAACTAGACGGCAAAGGCTTTTTTACTAAAGAGCTGGAAGAAGCCTTACTAAATAAGGGGATTGACTTGGCGGTTCATTCTCATAAGGATTTACCCACTGTTAGCCCCGAAGGGTTAATTGTAGCAGGAGTATCCAAACGTGAAGACCCGTCGGAATTGATAATTATTAGAAAAGACTGCGTTGATGAAAATCAAAAATTTAATCTAAAACAAAAAGCGCTCGTGGGAACTTCATCTGCACGAAGGAAATCACAATTGTTGGCCTTTAGGCCGGATATAGAAATCAAAGACCTTCGTGGTAACGTGCCAACGAGAATTAAAAAATTAAGGGATGGTGAGTATGACGCCATTATGTTGGCTTACGCGGGGGTTGAGAGATTAGAGCTCAATCTGGAAGATTTGCATGTGGAAAAACTTTCTCCTGAGGAGTTTGTACCGGCACCCGCTCAAGGCGTTTTGGCTTGGCAAGCTCGTGAAGACGACCATGAACTAATGGAAATTATTGACACGATTAGTGATTTGGATGTATTAGTGAAAATAAATATTGAGCGTCAGGTTCTAAATATGTTTGATGGGGGTTGTCACATGCCACTTGGTGTTTATTGTGATAACGAAATGGATGATGAAGATAGGCTGAGGTTCATGGTTTGGGTAAGTATGGCTGAAACATGGGACAAACAGCCTAAACAGCTTTATTTTGAAACATTTGATACGGACGGGTTCGCTGATCGTATGGTTGACCATATTCATGCCATCAAACCCAGGAAAGTTTTCGTTACCAAAACTTTTCGTGAAAACGATTACCTGCCAAGCGCTCTCGAACGCTTAGGTTTTAAAATAGAAGGAAAAAGTTTAATTGAATTTAAACAAATTACCATCAAGCAACTACCTCAAACTGACTGGATATTTTTTAGCAGTAAGCATGCCGTAAGGTATTTCTTTAATCAAAAGCCAAAGTTAGGCAATGTAAAATTTGGATGCATCGGAACGTCTACCAGCGCCGAATTAAGAGCGTTTGGAAAGCGCGCAGATTTTATTGGTCAAAGCACAGATATTAAATTGGTGGGGAAGCAGTTCAGCAGTAAAATTGGGAATGCTAGGGTTTTATTTCCTATTGCACGGGGCAGCATGCAAAGCATCCAGTGGCAAATGGTAAAACGTGACAATGTTTTTAATCTGGAAGTGTATGCGACACTTAAACATAGTGTTGAGATTGGCAGCGATGCTGAAATTATTATTTTTACCAGTCCAAGTAATCTGGAAGCGTTTTTTGAAAAAAACAAATTATTACCTCATCAAAAAGTCATTGCCATGGGAGAAAGTACAGGCAAGGCTTTACAAAAATTAAAAATTAAGGTTTTTACCATGCCTCATCGGTTTGATGATCTTGGTTTAGTTCGGGCTGTTCTGGGGGTATCCAATTAATAAAGTACTTAAAAAAGAAGCAAATAAAAGATTTTTGTTTCTAGTACTCTGTCTTCATCCCTACGTATTTCAAAAACTCTTGCTTGGTGTTTTCTTCTGAGAATTTACCACCGTAAAATGAACTAACGGTTACTGAGTTGTTGTCTTGTACACCACGCGAAGAAACGCACAGATGCTTGGCGTCCAATAAAACAGCAACATCCTTTGTTTGTAATACTTCCTGAAGTTCTCTGGCAATTTGCATAGTTAAACGCTCCTGAACCTGCGGACGTTTTGCAAAATATTGTACAATGCGGTTTAATTTTGAAAGGCCAATTACTTTTCCATTAGAAATATAGGCCACATGGGCTTTGCCAATGATAGGTACGAAGTGATGCTCACAATTGCTGTAAAAGGTAATATCTTTCTCAACCAGCATTTGATTGTATTGATAACTGTTTTCGAACAAGGCAATTTTTGGTTTGTTGGCAGGATTTAAGCCGCTAAAAATCTCCTTAATATACATTTTAGCTACTCTTTCTGGAGTTCCTTTCAGGCTGTCATCTTTTAAATCAAGGCCCATGGTCTCCATAATAATCCTGAAATGGGCTTCAATCTTCTTAATTTTATCTTCGTCGGATAATGCAAAAGCATCCCGCAATAAGGGCGTTTCAATGCCTGTACTTATATGCTCGTTACCAATTTCCTCAGCACTTAATTCGCTTAAAGAAATTTTATCTCCGTTAAGCAGGGTATTCAACGTAGTTTCTTTCTGTTTCATAAAGAGTTATTTTGAGTTCATAACGGTTATCAATATGTTTTTTAAGAATACTGTGGATAACCATCGCGATATTCTCGGCTGTTGGATTTAAGTTTTTAAATTCCGGAGTATCCAGATTCAGATTTTTATGGTCAAAGCGTTCCAGAATTTGTGTTTTCACCAAATTACTCAACACCTTGGCATCCATCACATATCCTGTTTTTGGGTCAATTTCTCCTGCCACCCTCACAATCAGCTCATAATTATGCCCATGTAATTTGGGTAATTGCATTTCCCGAAAATACGTGCATTTTCTTCCGTACTCAATTCATCATTGTGGAGGCGGTGCGCAGCATTAAAGTGCTCCTTTCGATATATGGCAATTTTATTGCTCATAATTCTAAATCATTAATAGGCTAAGCTATATTTTGATTTTTAAAACTCTTAAAGCACTGCGTCAGAAGTTTGCTGATCAAGTGGCTCTCTTACTTTTGTCAAGAATAAAATTTAAAACAGTTTAAATTCTTTTCACTGTAAAAATAACTAATTTCCGAAGTATTCCACGTAAATACGCGGTGTTTCATATAATTTAACACAATGTAATTTAACATTTGTAGGTAAATGCGGAGTTATTTGGTCCCAGATAGCAATGGCCAGATTTTCAGTACTGGCGTGCTTCCCGGCCATAAAATCCACATCTAAATTCAAATTACGGTGGTCAATTTTTTCGCACACATACTTCTGCAAAATTTCGCTTAACGTACGCCCGTCCATTAAAAATCCCGTTTCCGGATTTACTTCACCTTTAATGGTAACAATGAGTTCGTAGTTATGGCCGTGCCAATTTGCATTAGCGCATTTCCCAAATACTTCCAGGTTCTTTTCTTCCGTCCATTGCGGATTGTACAACTTGTGGGCTGCGTTAAAATGTTCGTGGCGGGTTAAAAAAATCATGCACAAATTTATAAAATAAGCGGCAGACCAAGCAAATTATGTCATTAAAACCGCATTGGGCTTTTTAAAAGCGAAATGGTATTTTTGCCTGTGCCAAAAATTTTAATAGTAAGCGCCACTAAAGCAGAAATAACGCCCTTAGCAAATCATCTGGGAATAACCTTTAAAGAAGATACAGGTCTGTTCGTCAGCACTGGTATTACTGACCTTTCAATACTTATTACTGGCGTTGGGATGGTGAATACCGCTTATTTTTTGGGGAAATACTCTACTTCTTCATATGATTATATAATAAACGCCGGGATTTGCGGTGCTTTTAACAAAACCTTGAATTTAGGTGAAGTCGTGCGAATTACACAAGATATTCTTAGTGAAATGGGTGCGGAAAATGATTTGGAATTCATTCCTTACCTAGATTTAAATTTAGAAGGAACTAACAGCTATAAAGATCTTTCGGATGATGAACCCAGCTCTTTGAAAGGTTTAAAAAAAGTGAAAGGTATAACGGTAAACACCGTACACGGAAACGAAGAAACAATTAAAAAAACGATCGAACTCTTTCAGCCGGATATTGAAAGCATGGAAGGAGCCGCTTTTTTTAGGGCTTGTCAGGGACTTTCAAAAAATTTCATTCAGGTTCGTGCCATTAGTAATTACGTAGAAAAGCGGGATAAAAGTAAATGGGACATTCCGTTGGCGGTTAAAAACCTGAACGACATTTTGATAAAGCTAATTGCCCAACTAAATCTTAACTCTTAAATCACATTCTGAAACTTACACTCGGATATTCGCCCTGCCCTAACGACTGCTTTATTTTTGACGCTCTTGTTCATAAAAAAATTGATACTGAAGGTCTGGATTTTGAAGTGCAACTAGAAGATGTGGAAACGCTGAATCGCAAGGCTCTAAAGGGAGAACTGGACATTACGAAATTGAGTTTTCATGCTTATGCTTATGTCTTAAATAAATATATTTTGTTACGAGCCGGTAGTGCTTTAGGATTTAATTGCGGTCCGCTTTTAATCAGTAAATCCGAAAAAATTAACAAAGATACTTCAGATTGGAAAGTGGCCATACCGGGTAAATTAACGACTGCCAATTTTTTACTATCTCTGGCGTTTCCACATATAAAAAATAAGATCGAATATCTTTTTAGTGATATTGAAGGCGCTGTTTTAAAAGGTGAAGTAGATGCCGGTTTAATTATTCATGAAAACAGGTTCACTTATCAAGATAGGGGTTTACACAAAATAGTGGACTTGGGAGAATATTGGGATTCTCTCATCCAAGCGCCTATTCCATTGGGTGGAATTGTTATTCAACGCCATTTTTCGGATGAACTCCATCACAAAGTAAATCGACTTATAAAAAAAAGTGTGGAGTATGCTTTCGATAATCCCGAAAGTTCAATGCCTTATGTAAAACAACATGCACAAAGCATGAGCGAAACTGTGATGAAGCAACATATTAAATTGTACGTGAACGATTTTTCTGTTAACCTTGGCGATAAGGGTTCCAAAGCTGTGAAATTAATGTTTGATAAAGCCAAAGAGCTGAATCTTTTTGATGTTGAAGAGGTGAATTTGATTATTGAAAATAAACTATGAACCCTGAAAAACTTCTTTAAATAAGAATTTTCCAGAAGTTCATAGTTTTCGTTTATTCGGTTAGGCCCACTTATTTTTTGAAGTACTCTTTAAAACGGGCATTTAATTTTTCGCAAGCTTCCTTACTACATCCTGTTATTTCAAAGCCGTCACCTGATAAAGGCTCCTTTATCTTGTGCATGCTTAAGGCCTCTCCATCGATAACAATGACCATTTGTTTCAGAACACGCGTTTTCGTAAAGGACCTCAATTTCTCAGCACTCCTGTCAGTAAGGTTAATTCGCAGTTTACTTTTGAGTTGTGTGCTGTTTTCTAAATCGGGCAATTTTTTCAATTGCAGCGGAACAAACTCATTAGTATAAATAACTAATCTGCTGGCATCCGCAGGCGCATTTTCAAGAAAATGCCTGTTAAATCCAATGGTTATTGTATTTCCGGTTAGGGTATCGTTATAGCTTTTTTTATTTGTGGCTTTAACTACTTCGTAAAAGCCGTCCTGTATTTTTTTATTTGTTTGCGAAATGAGGCTGTGGCAAGAACATACCACTAGCATCAATAAAAATATTTTTTTCATTTTTACATGTTATTTGATTAATAAATTCCTCCGGTAGAGGTTATTTGAATAGACCTGAGTATTTGGTCAGGCAAGTGGTTCCTCGTCGGGCTGAAGAACTCTGAGGTATAATCTCAGACTAATTTTGGGTTTTAGAGTAAGATTGGTTTTCTTGAGTTGTTTCATTCGCAAATTAATTTCTCTATCAAAAGAACTATGAGAAATTATGTTCATGCGATAAAGCGAAATGATAGGCTGGTTGCATTTTACAACTTGATTTGTTGGGTTTAGAATAGCCTTTTTGTTTTGAATTAAACCTGAAAATTCTTTGGTAGAATTTTTTAGTTCGGTTTTAAATCCAAAAGATTTTCCTGTGAATGAAAAAAGCAAGATAAAAAAAGCAGTCAGAAGAGCGACTTCCTTTAAACCATATTTGTTTCCTGCTTTTATCATAGTGCAAAAATAGTGAATTTTTATTTATTCCCCTTCCTCACCCATTTCTGAAAGGAATAATCAAATTTATTCTTGTCATCAGCCAGGTGCTTCTCCTCCCACACCAATTCAAGCTCATATTTTTTAATTTCAGGAAAATAAGTATCGGCGTCAAATTTTTGATGAATGAGTGTACGGTATAGTTCGTCAATCTGATTAAAAGATTGCCTGTAAATTTCTCCTCCTCCTATAATAAATATTTTTTCTTCGTTGCATTTTTCCAAAGCGGCTTGTATGGTAGAAAAAACTTCTGCCCCTTCAATTTTATAATTAGCATTACGGCTAATAATTATGTTTCTTCGTCCCGGTAAAACCCTGCCCATGCTTTCGTAGGTCTTTCGTCCCATAATAATGGGGCAACCCATGGTGGTTGCCTTAAAAAATTTGAGGTCAGCAGGTAAATGACACAATAATTGTCCGTTTTTGCCAATGGCATTATTCAAATCTGTTACTACTATGGCCGCTAATTTCATTTTTAGTCTCACTAACTTTCTAACACAAACCTAAATTAAAATAAACTAACAAAATAATTTTTTTGAAAACTCGTTAATTAATTTAGAAACAAGGTTTGTTTTTTTAATTAGATTTACCAACATGCAAGGACAATTGCTCATAGCTCATCCCCTTCTCAACGATGGCTTTTTTAATCGTTCGGTTGTTTACCTTACCTCTCACGGTGAAGAAGGAGCGATGGGTTTTAATTTGAATTTTAAGACACAATTTCTTTTGCGGGATGTAAGACCTCAAATAAAAAATGGCAATTTCCCCATTTACGAAGGGGGGCCTGTGGCCAAGAATCAGTTATTTTTTTTACACACGCTCGGGCACGATATTGGTGATTCTTTTCCTATTAACAACAATATTTTTGTAGGGGGTGATTTTAACGAGCTCTTACATTTAATTGAACATGGTAAGGTGAAAAATTATCAGGTTAAGTTTTTTGCGGGTTATAGCGGCTGGGGCGAAAACCAATTGGAGACTGAAATTAAAAAGAAACACTGGCTACTCAACACACCTATTGATAACGGATTTTTTCTAAACGAAGCGGAAGAACTATGGCAATCGCAACTCACAGAATTTAAAACGAGCTACAGTATTTTTGCCGATTTTGGTTGTGATCCTTCTATGAATTAAATAGAAATCTATCGTTTATTCTTAGTTTTTAGTAGTCTGAGTAAATATCGGTCACTTAGCTCACAAAAAAGCCTTGATCGCTGCCTTGCCCAATAAAAAGACCACAACCCATCCAAAATCTCACACCCTGGCCCGTTTGGTCGCCAATATGCAATAGCGAGTAGGGATTAGTTATTGGAAAATTAGCATCGTAAGAAATACTCATTCTGGTAAGCCTATTGCCCGGCAAGGCATTATTAACTCCACTACCCGGAAATAAAGGACTACCCGCCGGAATGGAGGTAATTTGCGCACGTTGGAGATTAGCCGTTCGAAAATCGAGGGGGATGTTGTTGGTGGTGCCTAAGAAATTACCGATTACTCCAACATTACCAGCTAATTGCCAATCAACTCCAGGTTGGGAGTATGAAATTAACGAAATGACTGACGTAAAAAGTATTAGTGTTCGTTTGAGATTGTTTTTCATAGCTGTTGTTTTTATAGATTAATTATTCTTTGATTAGAGTTTGTTTCAATAGTTGCCCCTGAACTATAAGGCAAAACATATAAATTCCTGATGGTACTTCATCAAGCAGAACTTCAAATTTATTTTCAGAAATGGTTTGTTCAATAATACTTTGCCCAAGGTGATTAATGATTTTATACAGTAATTTTTCAACTTTTTCTTCAGTATCTATTGAAACAGTTAATTTATTAATAAATGGATTGGGGTAAATATTTATCCCTCTGCGTAAGTTGCTATTCATAAACCCTACTGGATTTTTAGAACACAAAGAATCCAGCGAAACACATACATCGTCTATAAAATAATAAGAGAGATTAGAACTATATAATCCAACATTCATAGAAAGAGTATCAGTATTTGCATCATCAAAAAAATTTCCGATACATAAATATTTGTAAGCTGAATCAGCAATGAAAGAACCAGAAATTTTTACCCAGTTCATAGTGTCAATAAGTTTAACGGTGGTATAGACATGTGCCTTATTATTTATTGGAGCAGGATTCAGAACCGAAAAAGAATTTTTTGAAAACCGCACTCCTATCTTGTTACAAGCTAATGTTATGCCCGGTTTACCGGCGAGATTTGCAAATAAATTGACAAAATTTTTACCAATAGTTAAAGTTGTAGTAAGTTTTGCTCCAATAAACTCCCTAGCGTTTGCTGTATTACGAACAAATGTAGCTAGACCCAAATAGCCCTTACCGTCACGAGCGGCTTGAACACCAACTACATTGCTAGGCACTCCAGCTTGCCAAAAAGTTGCATTAGCACAAGTATTAAAATAATCTGAAGTTTCTCTAAAACTACTCCAACCGGTAGCTTTTAAAACTTGATCATCACCAGGTGATGAAATATTATCAGGGCATGCTGTATAAATTTCAAAACTTGGATTAGGTACAAGGTTTTGGCTGTTTGCGTTTACTTGGGTTAGTAAAGTAATTGTGAGAACTTGGATAAGTTTTTTCATATAAATATTTTTAAAAATAAGTTTGGTTTATACAATGCAATTGAACTAATTTAATCTGTAGCTTTTGTTTAAAACAAAAAATCGAGAATGAATTTTTAAACATGCTGTGGTTTTTTTGGTTTATCTAATTTGCGTATTTTATATTCACAAACGAAATACGTGGGATTAATTTTTTTATTTCTTAAATTTTACGGTTTAAGAAGCTTGCGGGTATAATATCCGGTGTCATTTTTAAAGCAGAGAATATATACTCCGCTATTTTCTTTTTCCAGATTAATTTCATTTTTACCGGCTTCAAAAAAATCTTCCAATATTGTTTCGCCAAGTAAATTTTTTATGGTTAAAATAACGGATGATTCCAATTGTAGGGTAAACGAGTTTTGAACTGGATTAGGATAAACCAAAAAAGGAACTTTGTCATTATTTAAAGCATTTATGCCCACGCATTTTGAAACTGTAAGCACTTTTCTTAAAGTATCGCTTCCGCAATTGTATTGCAACACCAGCTGCGCCGTGTAGCTGCCGGAAGTGCTGTAATTGTGAACAGGGCTGCCAAGCGTGGAGGTGTTGGAAGAACCGGAGGCAGGGTCGCCAAAAGACCAAACCTGACCCGTAAGCGAATTACCGGAAGCACTACAGCCTAGACTTTGCTGAATCACCGGAGAAAAAGAAGCGGTTAAACAATTCACACTGAGGCTGAGTGTTGGTAAGGGTTTTAAAAAACTGCTCACAAAAGAGGGTAGGCCAATGCCACAGGTCTTTGGTGCAATGGATTGCCCCGCTTCGGAATAATTACTGGCGTTACCTGCCAAATTTGGATTATTAATTACCGCTAAGCTTTGTTGTTGGTGACGTGAAATATAAATTTTACCATCAGGAGCCAATTGCATTCCTCCACCATAAACGCTGGGTGTGGCTATGGAGTATATTGAAGAAACAATTGCGCTGGCAGAACCGGCACATAAATCCCATTGAAAAATACGGTTTTGAGCAGGAGTGTTTGTTTTTAATCCGTATAGTTTTTTACAATCAGGCGAAAATTCACAAGCGTAAGCATAGTTGTAAGTAGGGTAACCCTTAGCTAGTATAATGGGATTGGAGACAATACCTGTTGCATTATCAAAGTCAAATAATTCGAATACGCCTGTTTTCCAGGGAGCTATGCTATCAACGGCGCTTGTAGCAGCTGCCAGTTTTTTACCATTAGATGAAAATTTGATACTTCCTAAGTAGCCGACATTAGCATTAGATACACCTATTGCGGAATTAACAGCCACAGTATTAATACCGACAGATGTAACCAAATAAGCTTTAAAAACATTGGTAACATCATGCACCATCACCCATGTATCAATACCATTGCAATGTTTCACCCCGGCCATTTTTTCGGTACAAGGCGTAAGAAGAGGAACATTTTTTATAGTAACAGAACCGTTACCGGAAGCCAGGGCCATATCTACCACTGAATATTTTAATCCGTTCGGTAAAGCGCCTGCATCAAGAGTAAAAACAAAGTAAAGGTTGTTATTACCCGGTTGTTTTACAATTAATGCCCCCTGGGTGGCGGAGGTGTTGCCATCTAATCCGCTTCCATTAGCCATTACGGTATGTGTTTTATTCCACACAGTAACCCCGTTGGTGTAAAACAAAAGATTTCCCTGCGTATCGGCTATGCTGGCATAGGCTTCATCTGCCGGTGCAGTAACACCGTTGGTTAAAACGGTAGGTGGGTTAGTGCTAAAATCCAGGCCTGCCTGCAAACCAAAATACCATTTTTTGGTTTCGTTTTGGGAGTAACAGTGCCAACCGTTATATAAATTAAAGAGTAAAATTAAAGCGGGTATTTGTATAAGTTTTTTCATATAAGTATTTTTAAAAATAAGTTTGGTTTATACAATGCAATTGAACTAATTTAATCTGTAGCTTTTGTTTAAAACAAGAAATTGAGAGTGAATCATTAAGCATGCAATGGTTGTTGGCTACTCTAATGTAAAAATTAGATTTTAAATAAGTAGGCTTTTTTAGCTATTTTATTTATTACAAAACTTTATTGTTTAATTAGTTTGTGTAAATGGTTTCCAAATCTATTTTTAAAACTTATGATATAAAGAAGCCACATGGTTTTTCCGAGGCAGTACTTTAAAATTCAAAAAGTCGAAATTTTTTCCTTCACATTCACCGGGAAAGATTTTTTGACAAATAATTTCCCAACTTTTAAATCTCCCTTCACTTCTAAAACTCCTTTATGGCTGAAGCTTTCCAATATTTTAAGCACATCGCTCAAACTCACACCTTTTAAATCTGCTTTTAAAAGAAAGGGATAGGTTTCTTCTTTATTAGCTCCGATTTTTACTTTTTTATCCAGTTTTGCCTGACCTAATTTTATACTACTAAACAATACATCAAATTCACTTTTGTAAATGGTAAAACCAAAAGGGTTCGGGTTTTTGATGGTAACAAATATTTCCGAGTTTATTTCTTCGGTGTTCACCTTATGCACCTTAAAATCTTTTATTCCGGTACACTCCACTTCCTTGATATCTTTACAGCTTGTTAAGAAAATAAAAGAAGCAATGAGTAAAAAAAATAATCTATTCATTCCGTATATTTTTTGCTAAACTAAATATTGAAGAAAACATCCAAACAGTTTCTAACCCAACAAAAGGCCAAAAACGAATCAGATAGCTGGATACGGCTGCTAAAGCGGCTCCCGCTACATTAAGTAATAAATATGTTGTGGAATCAACCCTGAGTTTACCTGTTAAATTCAAGGCAAAAGCCAAAAGCAACAGGCCAACACCAAGCGTACCTATTAAATCACTTACACCCATTATTTACCGGACAACTGTGTGAAATACTTATAGAACAAAGGAATGGTTTCGATGCCCTTATAATAATTAAACAAACCGTAATGTTCGTTGGGCGAATGCAGCGCATCGGAATCTAATCCAAAACCAAATAAAATGCTATCCAGGCCAAGTTCTTTTTTAAAAAGTGCAACAATAGGAATGCTTCCGCCGCCGCGTGTTGGAATTGGTTTTTTACCAAAGGTTTCTTCCATGGCTTTGCTTGCTGCTTTAAAGCCAATGCTATCAATGCTCACCACCACCGGTTCTCCACCATGATGAGCCGTTACTTTTACTTGGACTGATTTTGGGGCAACACTCTCAAAATGCTTCTGAAACAAGTCACTTATTTTATGAGAGTTTTGATTAGGAACCAAGCGCATACTGATTTTTGCATTGGCCTTTGAGGGTAAAACAGTCTTCGCTCCTTCGCCCGTGTAACCACCCCAAATGCCGTTCACTTCAAGCGTGGGGCGAATGCCGGTTCTTTCAATAGATGTGTACCCTTTTTCTCCCATCACATCCGCCACGTTCAAATCTTTTTTATAGTCATTCAAATCGAATGGGGCTTTGGCCATTTCCATCCTTTCTTCTTTACTTAACTCTATCACATCGTCATAAAAACCGGGAATAGTAATGTGTTTGTTTTCGTCGTGACAGTCGGCAATCATCTTACATAAAACATTCACCGGATTAGCGACTGCACCGCCATAAACCCCGCTGTGCAGATCACGGTTCGGGCCGGTTACTTCCACTTCCATGTAGGCAAGGCCACGTAAACCTGTATCGATACTCGGAGTGTCATTGGCAATAATGGAAGTATCGGAAATCAAAATCACATCCCCTTTCAATCTGTCTTTGTTCTCAACAATCCAAGGGCCAAGGCTTGGAGAACCAACTTCTTCTTCTCCTTCAATCATAAACTTTACATTACAGGGTAAAGTATTTGTTTTCATCATGAACTCAAAGGCTTTCACGTGCATATACATCTGACCTTTATCATCACAGGCGCCACGCGCAAAAATAGCTCCATCAGGATGTATCTCTGTTTTTTTAATGACTGGTTCAAAGGGTGGAGAGTGCCATAAATTTAATGGATCAGCGGGTTGTACATCGTAGTGACCATAAACAATTACCGTTGGTTTTGAAGGGTCAATTATTTTTTCTCCATAAACAACCGGAAATCCTTTGGTTGGAGAAAGTTCTACTTTGTCAGCACCGGCGTCTATTAATCGTTGTTTAACTGCTTCGGCCGTTTTGATGACATCGTCCTTATATTTACTATCGGCACTAATGGAAGGAATTCTTAAAAGCTCCAGTAATTCATTCAAAACTCGTTCCTTATTTTCGTTCAAGTAGTTATTTATAACAGATTTTTCCATAGGTAATTAAAAACTTAAAGTTAAAGTTTTAGCCGTAATTACAAAAGGAAACCGGAGTAGCCTTTATGAAAATTCTGGTGCTTTGATTATATTTACCTGAATGCGACGACCCTGTGTTTTATGCTTACTTTTTTTATGGTGCTTTAGTTCAGTTAACGCACAATTTTCCAACACGTTAATTAGTCAAACTCCGGTAAGAACGTCTAAAACCCAGGCTAATATTGATCAAAGTCTTGTTACAAGGGGTAACTACAGGCAGAATTACTCTTTCAAAAAAAATGAGTTTCACGAGGTTTGGACAGAATGTGTAAAAAGTAAAATGGGAGATAAAAACGGTTCTTCATTTATCATGTATAACAAACAGTCCCTTAAAAAAAGCATAAAAACAGGGCCATATAAACTAAGTAAACATCATGGAGATTGTTTAAACGGGGATTCAGCTTTGGTAGCTTCTGAAATATGTAAAGGTTTGAATGGAGAACTGTATGTGGCCTGGGGAGGGCCGCAGGGACTATCTTTCCAGAAATCGTTAGATAGCGGTAAAACCTGGTTAAGTGAGGAAAAAATAATTTGTCAACTCAAAAAGGGTTGGCGTGTTTCTAAACATAACGGCGTAGAAATAAAAGGCTCCCCGGCAATGGCTTGTGTGCAGGGAACCACAACTACCAAAGGCAGAATTTATGTAAGCTGGAGCGATGCACGAAATGGAGAGAAAAATGAAGATGTGTTTTTGGTTTATAGCGACGATGATGGAGAAACCTGGATGGACCCAATTATTGTTACATACCGACCCAATCATAAATCGCAGTTCAAACCCAAAATGTTCACCGAACAAACAACGGGATATCTGTATTTGGTATATTTCGACCAACAAAATTATGCAGAAGGAAATTTTTGTGACTTATATATTGCACAGAGTAAAAACGGTGGTTTAAAGTTCGATTACTACCGCTTGAATGAAAAACCAATACCGCTTAATGAAAGTTCGAACCCTGGCTTTACCCTATTAGAAACAGAATACACAGATCCGAAGGTTAAAAGTGGGCCGGAAGTGAAATGGTATTTTACGGATGAAAATCACCTAAAAGAGACCTACTCTGATTTTATGAATGATAGTACCATGAGTCTTTACACTAAAAACTATGTGCTCGAAGAACCGGAGATTGCCCGCTCTTTTAAATATTCTGAAAAAATAAAAATTGATTTTTATTGTCCAAAAGAAGTTTTTTTGTCTGCCCGCCTTACCAAGCCCCTTGATTCAAGCTTTGAAACATTAGTTTTGAAAGAACAACTATTTAGAAAGGGGTATAACAGTCTCATACTAAACTGCGATGAACTTCGTTTACATAAAGGAAATTATATATTAACTTTGTATTACAACAAGCGTAATACCTACGTTTGGATAACGGAAGAATAAAGCATGAGGAAAATTTACTTGTATATTTTTATCTTTCTCAGCGTTTCTATTTATGCGCAATTCCGAATTGTCAATTTCAATCTTTTTCAGGTGGGTACAAATGTGCTGATAAAATTTACCGTCACTGCGGGTAGCATCTGTAACGGTTATACCGTTTACCACTGTTTAGATTCTGTTAGTTTTGTTCCTGTTTATGACTATGCGGGTGTTTGCGGTACGTCCAGTTCAGATGAGAATTTCAGCTATACACATACCGGCGCAACGCCCGACAAAATTAATTATTACAAAGTGCAATTGTCAACCGTTGAGACTTCAGGCATACGGAGAATCTATGTGCCTTCCAACTCACGAAGTGGCATCATAGCTTATCCAAATCCGATTTTGAATACTTCAGACTCTTTAAAGCTCAGACTTTTTAATACGAACAATTTACAATTGGTGGGTTTTATTTACAGCCCTTCGGGGAAGCCTCGCCAGGAATTACATCTAAAAGCAAAAGGAGAGCTAACGGCTTTGGATGTTAACAATTTTGAAAACGGTGTTTATGTGGTTTGGCTTACAGACGGTTACCAGGCTTATTCTTCAAAATTTATTATTAACAGGCAATGATCGTAAGGGCCGACACCTGGTTATGGGCCATCCGCATGTATAAATCGCGTACCCTGGCCGCAGAAGCCATTAAAGGCGGGAAAGTTAAACTCAATGGCCAGAATTTTAAAGCCTCACATATCGTAAAAACCGGAGAACGCTTTACTTTAAGTATTGGTCATACAAAAAAAATTGTGGAAGTAACTGCACTTCTTGAAAAGCGCGGAAGTTTTGATTTAGCCCAAAAACATTATATCGACCATTCTCCTCCTCCGGAAAAAAATAAAGTCTTACCATCTACCTTTTTTAAAGTAAACGTGCAACGCAACAGAGGTTTGGGGCGTCCTACCAAAAAGGACAGAAGAGATATTGAAGGCTTTAGCGAAGAAGTATAATAAAAAAGAAAGGTTAATTGGCGCCGTCTGACTTAGCTCTTTCTATAGCTTTGTTTCCGATTAGATTTCCAATTTTTAAGCCTTCTTCGCAATCACGTCTGTAATGCAAAGCACCGTATAAGCGCGACATGGAAGCTTCTTTAGCATACTTGTCAAAATTGCCTGCTTCAGATGGAACAATGTGCGCCAGCAAAGTTGCAGCAGCTCCACTGAAGGTTGAGTGGCCTGAAGTGTAAGCTGGGAAATTTGGGACACCCGTAAGGGATTTAATATTTTTATCCATTTGTGATGGACGAGGATTAAAAAAATAATATTTTGCATCCCAACAACAAATGGCGGCATCCATCATAGCCATATTTAAAAGGGCTAAATTCCGTGCCCATCTCACTTCGCTGAACTTTTGCTTCACAAATGTCTCGCAGGCAATTGCGTTCCAGTGGCCGGGAGGCGTGTAGGTGCCGGCGCCGTCTGCCCAAAAATTTACAATTCTGAAACGTTCTTTTGTTTGGTGTTCGCTATACCATAAAACTTCCTTCAAGTCGTTTTTGAAATCTTCAGAATTAGTAGAGGGTGGAGCTGGCGGTCTCGAATTAATTACTCCTAAAGAGTCTATTAAAAACCCCTTAACGGCACCAAAAGAAGGTAGCATTGGAGGTCTTTTGGGCGAATCCAGACTGATCCAAGGAGTTTCTCCTCCGGCCACACAAGAGTTCTCTAATTTGTTCCAAAGTGTTGCGTCGCCAACAGCCCTTCCTGCTTTATCTGCCCTAGCCCTGGAAACAAATTTAGCGGCAACGAGTTTGCCCAATTTTTCTCCAGCTTCAAGGTCGCTCCTGGTGCTGGCACCTGCAATCATTCGTGATATTTTATGTTCTTGAGCTTTTTGTTGTACATAAGCTATTTCGGTTGGAAAAAGAAGTTTAAGGACTTCGACAGTTACAGCATCAATAACGGATTGTTCGGAAGGATAAGCATAAGCACTTACCTGAGACGAAGGAACTAATAAACTAACATCGCTGTTAATTTTATTTGGGGAAGGGCGTTTGTATTTGCTTTTCAAATAGTTGGCCGCAACCAGGGCGTCATATTGCGCAGCACTAACGTAAGCATAGGCTCTGGCCGCATAAGGTGGGTTGGAAAATGGAAATTCTGGATAAGAAAACGGATTTGCCGAATTAGGAAGAGGATAAACCCCATCTTCATTCTGATAAGGGGGTAAATTATGTTTTGCAACCAGTTCCCGCAGAATTTCATTCCATCGCAAAATACCTCCGGCACTCCAGTACTCCAATAAATCTTTTTGGTCAGAATTTAAATTAGCCTGTAAACCTCTTATTTCGTTAATTTCCGCAACATAATCCGAGGAAGTTGTAGAACCGGGAGCGTCGATAGTAAATTCATCGGGAGCACTTAATAAAATAGGTTTCCACAAGCGGGCCGTCGTATCGGGTTGAGCGGGATTAAGTGCTTCAAACTCCAGATTTCTGGAAACTACTTCTTTTTTACAACTTGAAAAAAGTGTTACAAAAAATAACAAAATTAGGGTAGGTACAATACTAAGTCTCATTTTACTTTTGTGTTTGCGTGCTTAAATCTTTTTTAGAACCAAAACCAACTACATAAAAAAGGCCCACCATGATTGATGAAGATTGACCGACATTTCTTCCTCCGAGTGTGTAAAAGGAATTTGCGACCAAGGCTAACCCGTTCGGCTTTTTAAATGGAAATTTTATATTAACTCCGGCTCTTGCCATATTCATTTTATTACTCGGAAAGGGCATATCATTTTTTCTGATGTCAAATCCGCCCAGTGTATTCCAGGTGTCTATCACAAGTTCAAAAATCATATCTTCTTTGCGGTATCCTATCCCAAATTTTGATGAAAACACATTAGGCATAAATACTTCATTTGAATAAATCAATTTATCCGTATAATAGGCATTTCTCTCAACTTTGATATTATAACGGTGAATATAATTTCCTGAAACAGTAACAAATAAGTTCTTGAGTTGGTAATCTATAATTGGTCTTATATTAAGAGTACGACTTTTTAGCCCAATAGAAAGTGGTAAAAAATCTGCCGCATAATTAGTCGTTGGCGTTGAACCCCCGATAACGGAATATAAAGAAATGGTACCCTTTTTTAATGATTTTTCAAATGCAAGCCATTTTACAAAAACGCTTAAATCCTGAAGTCCTTTTTGACCTTTTAAAGTACCCGCAGTAGCGTGCGTTTGAACATAAGGTAGCGAAAAAATAATATTGAACCGTTCACTAATGCCATAATTTCCCATTAAGGCAACAGCCTGAGAGCTAACCTTCCCTAAGTTTGCATTGTGACGTTTAAAAGTTCCTTCCCAATAATTAATCCAGGAGGAGTAATTATAATTTAAACCACTACAAAAGTTGTTTTTTGACATTTTTAGTCCATCTGATTCTGTTTGCGAATAAACGGGGGGTACAAAATGCAACAAAGAAAGACAGACGAGAGGTATTACTTTTTTCATTGTAGTTATCGGTATATTGAATTATTTGTAAAAATATAACAATTATTTGTAAAAATATAACAATTATTAGTACAATAATTATAATTTCCAAGCCACTTAATGGCCATCAAACATTAAGAATTAAGCGTCGTAATCCACCACCACGCTTTCCGTTAGAGGATGAGCCTGACAGGTTAAAATAAAACCTTCTTCTACTTCGGCATCGGTAAGGGCAAAGTTGGCATCCATCCTTACTTTACCTTCCAATACCTTTGCTCTGCAGGTACAGCATACGGCTCCCTTACAACTAAAAGGAGCATCAACCCCTGCTTCTATAGCGGCTTCCAAAATACTGATACTACCAGTTTCTAATTTAAAATCAGTTTCAATGCCATATTGTATTACTTTAATGGAGGCATTCACATTTCCGCCTTTAGAACTTTCTGCTTTTTCAACAGCTTCAACAACGCTGGTAAAATACTCGATATGAATTTTTTCTTTAGCAATTTTTAATCCTTCCAATGTGATTTTTACATTCTCCATCATTGGGCCTGGGCCACATATAAAATACTCATCAGCGTTTAAACCACCAAAATTTTCAATTAAAACCTTGGCTTTATCCGTTGTTATTATTCCGGTTTGTAAGTCCGATATTTTATGTGAGGGTTGATCAAAAACATAAACCACTTTAAAATTGGTGTTGGTAGAAGCAATCTGGTCTATCTCTGACTTAAAAATAGTACTCTCCTCGTTTTTATTGGCATAAATTAAAGTTACTTTGCTTTGTTTCTCCACATAAAGCACACTTTTTAAAATACTCATCATGGGAGTGATACCACTTCCACCGGCAAACAAAACATAATTCCTTGATTTAGCTCCTGAAAGTATGGTGTGAAAATTCCCCATAGGGGTCATTACCTCCAAACTATCTCCCACCTTTAACTCGCGATTGATATAGGTAGACATTTTGCCGCCGGCAACTTCTTTTATAGCCACCCTTAATTCCTTTTCACTAAACGGGCTGGTGCAAACGCTGTATGAACGACGTAACTCTTCGCCCTTTACATTAAATTTTAAAGTAATGTACTGCCCTTGTTTAAACTGATATTCAGGCTGCTGCTGAGGAGGAACTTCAAATGCCACAGAAACAGCTTCAGTGGTTTCGCGACGTATATCTTTAACTTTTAAAGTATGAAAACGAGCCATAGTAGAGTAAATAGGCTGCAAAAATAGCCCTTTTACAAGCCATAAAAAAATTTTCTTTTTCTTAAGAAGCCCATTTTTATTGCAAAAAGTGTCGACACGAACTTTTTTGATTAAAAGCGCAATAATTTTATCTTTGTGTGTGCGAATTACTAAGCTCGGTATAAATGGGAGAAATTAATTTTGAGAATATCTTTGAGGCTAAGTTGGCCCGGAATGAATTTATAGAACCAAAGGATTGGATGCCGGAAAATTACAGGAAGCATTTAATTCGTCAAATATCACAACATGCGCACAGCGAAATTGTTGGCATGTTGCCTGAAGGAAACTGGATTACCCGAGCACCTAGCCTGCGATCTAAGCTGGTTCTTTTAGCTAAGGTCCAGGACGAAGGAGGCCATGGCCTATACTTATACACAGCCGCTGAAACGCTTGGTATTAGTCGCGATGAGATGCTGGATGCGTTAAACACAGGTAAAGCCAAATATTCTTCTATTTTTAATTATCCTACGTTAAGCTGGGCCGATGTAGGAGCCATAGGCTGGTTGGTTGACGGTGCTGCCATTATGAATCAGGTGATGTTACAACGTGCCTCATACGGGCCATACAGCAGAGCCATGGTAAGAATTTGTAAGGAAGAAAGTTTCCATCAACGCCAGGGTTACGAATTAATGACACATCTTTCTTTTGGAACCCCTGAACAAAAAGCAATGGCTCAGGATGCGCTTAATCGTTGGTGGTATCCTACTTTAATGATGTTTGGTCCGCCGGATTCGGAAAGTCCTAATAGCGAAAACGCACAAAAATGGCGCATTAAACGTGAAACTAATGACCAATTGCGTCAGCGTTTTGTGAACCAAACCGTGGTGCAAGCCGAATATTTAGGATTAACTATTCCCGATAAAAATTTAAAATGGAACGAAAGCAAAAAAGGCTATGATTACAGTGATCCGGATTGGGTTGAATTTAAGAGTGTGATTAAAGGCAATGGCATTTGCAACAAAGACCGTTTGATTTCGCGGAACAAATCGCACAAAGACGGAGAGTGGGTGAGAGCAGCAGCTGCGGCTTACGGGAAAAAGCAATTAAGTAGCGCAGCTTGAAAAAAGTCCTTTCATACAGTTTAGTGAGCGTCATTTGTTTCACAATAGTCATAATGTCCTGTGCTAAAAAAGTTGGAAACACAGGAAATGTGGATCCTTGCAGCAACGGGATAAAAGACGGTACTGAAACAGGGATCGACTGCGGTGGAAATTGTTCTACCTGTCCACCAAACCTACTCTGTGAAGATGGAATCAAAAATCAGGGTGAAACGGGGATTGATTGTGGTGGCGAGTGTTTGTCATGCATTCCTACCAATCCAATAACACATGTTGCAGATTCTGCCGTAGTGTATGGATTTGGTTGCAATGGATGCAGAACCTCGTCTCGCTTATATAAAGTAACTACCGATTCAACATTAGGTAATTCTTCAAATTTTAAAACGAAAATCTTTACGAGTTTTCCGTTTTCAAATGATACTATGTTTTGTACGATTTCTTTCTACAAGAAAAGCTTTATTAATATACCCTTGAATTCAGTTCAGGTTTTTAACGCCGACACAACCCAAACTAATAAAGTTAACAAGTGTTTTATATCTGCATTTTACAAGCGATCAAATAATTTTAACTCGAGTGTGATTAGTCTACAAAACGTTTATGTTAAAAGATTAAATATTAACCAATATAATTTACAATTTTATAACCTGAGCACATATATGGCAAATGGTTTGCATGGTAATATTTCAATATCACTAAATACAAATTTTTCATTTTAACAGGATCTATGAGTAACGACAGCCAAGGCCCATTATGGGAAGTATTTGTACAAAAAAAAGCGGGACAACCTTTTGTGCACTGCGGTAATTTACATGCCTATGACAAAGAGATGGCTTTGCAAAATGCAAGAGATTTATACACACGTCGCGGAGAAGGCATTTCCCTTTGGGTAGTTCCGAGTAGCGCTATTGTTGCGAGCAGTCCCGAAGATATTGGTTCCTTTTTTGAACCTTCTAATGATAAAATTTTCAGGCACCCTACATTTTACCAGATTCCCGATGGAGTTGGACACATGTAAGATTTGAGAAATTAGAATTAAGATATAAGAACTGGGGATTAAATAATTTTTATTGCTGATTATTATACAGAATGAATTCAAAGGACACGTTATTTAAATACACATTACGACTTGGTGACACAAGTTTGATACTTGCACAGCGATTGAGTGAGTGGACAGGCCATGGCCCTTTTTTGGAAGAAGATTTAGCTTTAACAAACATTGCACTCGATATTTT
>CALMND010000331.1 GCA_937868565.1 uncultured Bacteroidota bacterium
TATCATAACTCTCCAATTTAAATGTTCCGATGTATTTTATATTTTTTATTTTTGTAAGTACTGCAAGCATTTCGCAAACTGCTTTTTTAGAAATAAATCCCATACAAGAAAAAAAATTCGGCGCCTATTTATCCGCACATCATGGCGGAGCCGAATCTTTAGCAGAGTTTAAAAACAACAACAGGCTTCTTTACGCCAAGGAGTTGTGGTATTACTCAGAATCTTTTTTTGTTAAACGAAATCACTTTGCATCGGGAGTTATACTTGATGAATCGATTATAGACATCAGCCGTTTTGAAGATGCAAGGCTAGATGATCAGGAAGCTTTAGTAGTTTTACCCGGATTTAGAGATGCTTTGATTTTATTACCAAAAAACAAACTTATTTATAAGCCTTAAGGCTTTATAAAAATGAGAAGATTTATACACATAAAGTTACGTCTTTTGTTTACACTAGTGGTTTTGGTGACTTCTATGGGTGCTCAAAATATTGTTAATCCAGCACCCTATTGTAACGGTCCCTACTCCACAGGCTTATGCAATCAGCCAGGCGCATCAAACGCCCCTGGCAATTTTATCAATGATTTTATAGATTGTGTTCAGACTTCCGGAGCCAATAACAATATCAATAACTGTAACTCTGGCTGCAATGGGGGACCCAATAATTATAATTTACATTGTTCGCATTATCTACAAGTTGCTCCGGGCCAAACCATTTCTGTTTTGCTTAAGTCTGGCAATACCTATGCACAAGGCTTTGCGATTTTTATTGACTGGAATCAGGATAATATTTTTAATGTTCCCGCAGAATATGTGGCCGGGACAGCTGCTGTCCCCCCGGCTGCTACCACCGTTATTGTAACTTTTACCGTTCCTGCAAATCAAGCTCCTGGTTCTTACAGAATGAGAATAAGATGTGCTTTTGCTACACCCGGACCAAATATAACTCCTTGTGGCGTTCACGGATTTGGAGAAACAGAAGATTATACAATTTATGTTGGAGCTATTCCACCAAATGCAGGTATTGTTACTGCAACAGCAACCGTTAACTCCCCAATTTGTGCAGGACAAAGTATAAACTTAAATGCAGTTTCGGGTGCCACCTCAGGAATCACATATACCTGGACAGGACCTGGCGGCTATAGCAATACTGCACAGAGCCCGGTTATCGCTAACGCCAGTTTTACAGCAAGTGGCGTGTACTCGGTTGTTGCTTCTAACGGCGGAGCGTGTGCCGCTTATAAAACAGTTACCGTTCAAGTTATTCCTTACCCGACTTTTTCTTTAGCACCTCTTACTAAAACAATTTGTCAGGGTGGAAGTTTAACTGCGTCAGTTGTATTACCATTTGGAACCAACCCGTCTCAGTACAGCTATAGTTGGTCGCCATCAGGGGCAGGAATCTTTAACCCATTTCTTCAGAACACAAACATTACGCCTTTATTGTTGCCGGTAAATGTTACTCAGTCAACTATTATTTATTCCGTTGCCGTTACTCCTACCGTTTTGGGCTGCACAGCCGCAACAACTTTAGCTGTAACCATAAACAACCCCTTAACACCTACTTTAACCATGCCCCAACCTGTTTGCAACACGTATGCTCCAATTCAATTAATGGCAATACCTGGTGGAGGTACATGGTCGGCAAACAGTATCGCTGTTTCTCCGAACGGAATTTTAAATCCCGCTTTGGCTAACCTTGAGCCAATTCCTAACATAGCCAGCTATTCTTTTGCAGCAGGTGCTTGTATTGTGAGTAACACGGTTGCATTTTCGGTATCAAAGTATATAAGTCCAGCGCTTTCGTCAAGTCTCAGTACTATTTGTGTTCAAGATGCTCCGAAAAGTTTAATGAGTTTGGTACAAAACACTTTAAATGGTCAATGGTCGGGTATTGGAGTTAATAACCCGCCTAATTTTTTCAATCCAATTGGACTTGCAACTGGCAATTACAGTTTAAAATACAAAACACGTTCTGACCCACCTATTATGAATATTTGTCCTGACTCTGTTTTCTTACTAGTTTCAGTATTTAATCCTCCAACACCCATCATTGCTTCTATTTCTGATAAGTGTAACACATCGGGAACCGTTACTTTGTCCGCAAGCCCATTAGGTGGAATTTGGTCTTTAAATTCTGGCGTTAATAGCCTAGGTGTTCAAACCCCTTCACTATGTGGTATTGGCACTAACTCTGTGACTTACACAGCTGGCCAGGGAACATGTGTCGCTTCTTCCTCGGCCACGTTTCATGTTTCGAAATTTAATACAGCCTCGCTTTCTAACACTGTTCTGATTCTATGCGCAAGCAGCAATCCTTATAATCTGATGAGTGTTGTTCAAAACACTAATGGTTATTGGACGGGAATAAACACGAGTACAAATAATTTTTTTAACCCGGCGGCATTACCTTCCAACACGTTTTCCTTAATTTATACGACCTACTCAACACCAAATCCTACTTTATGCGGTGACTCAAAAACAATCATTGCTTCAGTATTAAACCCTCAAACACCTAATATAAGCGTTGCTGGCCCTTATTGTAGCAAGGGTGGTCCTGTGCAGATGAGTGTCACTCCGAACACTGGATATTGGAATGCCACCTCATATCTAAGTGCCACTGGAGTTCTAACTCCTTCCTTATGTGCCATTGGAAGCAATAATATACAATACATTGTTGGCACCAGCACGTGTAACGCTACGCAAACACGCACAGTGAACGTAGAGGCTTTTGTTCCGGCTACCTTAAATAATAATATTCCTGATTTATGTAACACTGGTTCAGCTTTTAGTTTGTTGCCCCTGACCATTAACAATCTTGGCGTTTGGAGTGGGCCAGGAGTAACCGGTGCAAATTTTTTACCATCCGTTACCGGAGCCGGACAATATATACTTACATATCAGACGGCCTCGTCACCGGGCGGTTTGTGCACAGATGCATCCACTATATCGGTAAAGGTTTTTTCTTTAGCTACGCCGCAACTTACAAAAGTTGGTCCGTTTTGTAATAACAGCCCTCCCATACAACTTCAGGTGAGCCCGGTTGGCGGGGTATTTGGTGGAGCCAATACGAGCGCTATAAACTATTCAGGAATCTTTAATCCGGGTTTGGCTGCACAAGGAGGTAATATTATTAATTATAGTATTTCGGCAGGGCCTTGCATTGCCTACGCTCAGGCAACCATAAACGTTGAACATTTTGTTTCCGCCAATTTCGACAAATACCTCGATCCGCTTTGTAAAAATAATGAAGTTGTTGATTTAAACTCTTTAGTTCAAAACCCGGGAGGTATATGGAGTAGTAGTAGCCCAGGCTTGGTGGGTAGCAAATTTTATCCGTCGAAAGCGAATATTGGAAGTGACAATATTATTAATTATCAAACATTTTCTTCGGCAAACAACTTTAATCTTTGCCCGGATAGGAGTACTATCCAAATTAATGTAATAGACATTCCAACCGTCACTATCAATAGTGTTAATTCAGGCATATGCGCCCCTGTTGAAGTATTCTTCAATACCCCAAGTATAAATGGAAATAAGGGAAAGGGAACTTGGTATTTAAATGATGGTTCGGAGCCGCAAAACGGACTTTTTATTTCACACACTTTTAAAAGTCCGGGAACTTACAGCGTGGTGTTTAACTATATTAGCGAAGAAGGGTGTAGTTCACAAAAGATATTGGATGTTCCTATAAAGGTATTTGAAAGTCCTTCCGCCAATTTTATTTTTGAACCTGACGAGCTTAGTATTTCAAACCCTGAGGTTAATCTGACTAATTTAAGCTCCGCTTTAAGTAAAAATAAGTACCGCTGGACATTAGATAGTAACACTGAACTTTCTGATATTAGCCTGCAAACACAATTTAACCAAATTGGAATTCACAAGGTTACATTATTGGCCATTAGTCCAGAAGGCTGTAAGGATGAAATAACAAAAACTATTGAAGTGAAAAACGACTTTAATGTTTTTATACCTAATTCATTTACTCCTAATTCGGATGGACTAAACGATGAATTTAGTCCCGTTTTCTCTAAGTATGGTTTGGACTCAAGAACATTTGAAATGCAGATTTTCGACCGCTGGGGTAAGTCGATCTATAGCACGAAAGATGTAACAAAGGGCTGGGATGGCAGTCTAAATAACAAAGGAGATGTTTTACTAAAAGAGGACAATTATGTTTATAAGCTGAGATACAAAGACTTGGAAGGAAGAATTTATGACAAAACAGGTCACATCACTTTGTTGAACAAGTAGTAAAACGCAAAAATTTTCTTCATAAAAGCCTTACATTTGTAGGGCTTTCTTATTATGGAAAAATTACAACTTTTTAAAGAAAATTTAAATTCGGGTTATAAAATTGAGAAAGGTTTTATAACACTTGGGGCTGCGCTGTTTGATGGTAATCCCGAGTCAGAAGCTCAGATAAAATTACCACTCAAGACATTAAATCGGCATGGTCTTATTTCAGGAGCCACGGGAACCGGCAAAACAGTTACGCTACAATTGATTGCTGAAAGTATGTGCGAGGAAGGTATTCCTGTTTTGTTGATGGATTTAAAAGGTGATCTGAGCGGAATAGCTAAGGAAGGCTCGATCAACCCTAAAATTGAAGAAAGGCATAAATTAATTGGAATTCCATACACGGCAAAGAAAACCACTGCTGAATTCTTCACGATGTCGAAAGAAAATGGAATCCGTTTGCGCGCTACTGTTTCTGAATTTGGGCCTGTGTTATTTTCTAAAATTCTTGAAATAAACGAAACGCAAAGCGGCATTGTTTCCATACTTTTTAAGTATGCAGACGACAAAGGCCTGCCTCTATTAGATCTAAAGGACTTTAAGCAACTTTTACAATATAGCACTACAGAAGGAAAAGACGAGATACAAAAACAGTATGGCAACATCACCCCGGCTTCTACTTCTACAATTCTCAGAAAAATAATTGAATTGGAAAGTCAAGGTGCTGATTTGTTTTTTGGAGAAAAAAGTTTTGAAGTATCTGACCTTGTAAGACTAGATAATGATGGAAGGGGAATTGCTTCAATTATTCGATTAGCTGACATTCAGGACAAGCCAAAGTTGTTTTCTACATTCATGCTATGTCTTTTGGCAGAGGTTTACGCTTCATTTCCGGAAGCAGGTGACATCGAGAAACCCAAGCTTTGCATTTTTATTGACGAAGCTCATTTGATTTTTAAAGAAGCTTCTAATGCTTTATCTGATCAAATAGAAGCGATTATTAAACTCATCCGCTCTAAAGGGGTTGGGGTTTATTTTATCACGCAAAACCCATACGATATTCCGGATGCGGTTTTATCTCAGCTTGGTTTAAAAATTCAACATGCTTTGAGAGCTTTTACCGAAAAAGACAGAAGAGCTATTAAAAAGACGGCTGAAAATTATCCGATTTCGGAATTTTACAAAACGGATGAATTGCTGACGAGTTTAGGAATTGGTCAGGCGTTAGTTACCGGCTTGAGCGAAAAGGGCATTCCAACTCCATTGGCTGCTGTTCATTTGAAGGCTCCTTCGAGCCGAATTGGTGTTTTGACTCCACAGGAACTTGATGGCATCATCAGCTCCAGTGCGTTAACTGCAAAATATAATCAGGAAATTGATCGTGAAAGTGCCTATGAGATATTAACCGCAAAAATAAAAAGAGAAGAAGATCGAAAGGAACCCCAAGCAGAAAAATCAAAACCAAGCACCAGCGAAGAGAAATCGGTAATTCAAAAGGTATCCGAAAATACGATGGTAAGGCAGGTCGGGAGAGTTGTTATGAAGGAGTTAGCGCGAGGATTGCTTGGCGTGCTGGGTATAGGTGGCAAAAAAGGCAAAAAAAATTGGTTTTAAAATCGTTAATAAAGAAAATTATTTATTCTAATTGAATTAATAATTTTGTAACAAATAAATATAATATGAAATTTGGCGTTGTAGTTTTTCCGGGTTCTAATTGCGATGAAGATATGGTGTATGCTTTAGAAACCATTATGAAGCAGGAAACCGTAAAACTTTGGCATAAAAATACCAGTCTGGAGAGTTGTACTCACATTATATTGCCTGGTGGGTTTTCTTACGGTGATTATTTAAGAAGTGGTGCCATTGCACGATTTTCTCCTATCATGGGAAGTGTTATTGAACATGCAAACGCAGGTGGTTTTGTTTTTGGTGTGTGTAATGGCTTTCAAATTTTATGTGAAGCGGGTTTGCTGCCCGGCGCTCTGTTACATAATAACAGTCGAAAATTTATTTGCCGCAATGTGTATATTAAGCCTGAAAATTCGACAGCAAAAATAACTTCAAAAATTCCACTGAACAAAGCTTTGAAAATTCCGATTGCGCATGGTGAAGGAAAATATTTTGCGGATGCGAATACTCTTAAAACACTAAATGACAATGGACAAATTTTGTTCAGATATTGTGATGAAAATGGGCAAATTACTCAAGAATCTAACCCTAACGGAGCATTAGAAAATATTGCTGGTGTTTGTAACGTTAACAAAAATGTTTTTGGCATGATGCCACATCCTGAAAGAGCAACTGACAAAGAGCTTTTTAATGAGGATGGCAGATTTTTGTTTGAGAGTATTCTCAATTAAAGTTCTAGCCGTGCTTTTCAGCGTTGCTAGATCATCAAAGATTTATCTTCACCACCTTTGACCGCACTTTGCTAATTAACAACAATTCGAATTCTCTTAGTAATGGACATTTCATACCCCTTTTAGGGGATTGTAATTTCATAAAAAGAAATTTGAAAATGAAACCGATTATGCTCCTTTGCGCACTGGCACTATAATCCGAGTTAACCACTTTTCGGAGTTTGAATCAGTGGCCGGATCTGTGACATAAAATTCACGCATGGGCCCATTCTGCGCGAGTTTGGCAATTACACAAAAATCTCTTATCATATTGTAAGCCGTATATAACTTATCGTAGGGCCCATAATAATTATAAACCAGCATTTTTCCAGTTTCCAAAACAACTATTTTACTTTTTTCTGGTTGTTTTTTTGGTATGCTTTTAATAAGATAAAGACATTCAAATTTAAAATTAGTTGGGTCATTATTGTAGTTAATTTGCCCGGCGGGCCCATCTTTTTCGGCTCCAATTTCCCGTATTTCTTTTTCTAAAAGCTTGTATCCCTCAGAGACTTTGTTTGCTACGTCTTTCATTGTGGCCGAGTCTAGTATACTTAAACAAAGCATTGCGGGCACATCAAATACACCAACCACACCCTCCTCTTTGCTGTAGTTAAGGCTGTTATTTATTTCAGGTACCCCTTCTGACCGACCAGCTTTCTCATTATCTCGTTTATCAGTAACTTTCTGATGTTCTCCGCTACACGAAATAATGCAGAGTAGCAGCGGAATAAAAATAATTTTCTTAATTCTGTAGCATAGCATATTCCACTAATTTATATCGTTTTACCTGGATAAACTTTAAGCGCTTCTTCTAAACAGAGCATTGCATTTTTTAAATCGTCGATCTTTAAAACGTAAGCTATTCTTACCTCACTGGTTCCTGCGTCGGGACTAGAGTAAAATCCCGTTGCTGGCGCCAGCATAACAGTTTGAGCGTTATGACTATAGTGCTCGAGTAACCATTGACAAAATTTGTCTGCATTGTCAATTGGCAATTTAGCGATGCAATAGAAGGCGCCACTTGGTTTGGGGCAAAAAACACCTTCCATTTTGTTCAATGTTTCAATTACATAGTCTCTGCGGGCCACGTATTCTTTTTTAACACCTTCAAAATATGACTTCGGAGTGTCCAAGGCTGCCTCTGCGCCAATCTGCCCATAACTCGGAGGGCTTAAACGGGCTTGAGCAAATTTTAAGGCGGCCGCCATTATTTCTTTGTTTTTGCTGATAATGGCTCCTATCCTTGCTCCGCAAGCACTGTATCGTTTACTGATTGAATCAAGAAGTATTACATTGTTTTCAATACCTTGCAGATGCATTACGCTGACATACTCTTTGCCGTCATAACAAAATTCCCTGTAAACTTCGTCGCTCAGTAAAAATAAGTCGTGTTTTTTTACCAATTCTTTTAAGGCATCCAGTTCTGCTTTTGTATATAAGTATCCGGTTGGATTTCCCGGATTACAAATCATTATGCCTTTGGTCTTTGAAGTAATTACTTTTTCAAATTCGGAAATTGGGGGCAGGGCAAAACCACTTTCAATACTACTGCGAAGAGGCTTAACCACCACATCAGCTGCTTTGCTAAAGCCATTATAATTAGCATAAAATGGCTTTAGCGAAGAGGCTTAACCACCACATCAGCTGCTTTGCTAAAGCCATTATAATTAGCA
>CALMND010000332.1 GCA_937868565.1 uncultured Bacteroidota bacterium
AAATCAGTAAAGGAAGGATTGTAATAGTTTTAAATCGCATCAAAATTTTCTAATTAACGAGTAATATATGCCTAACGTGCCTTTACCCGAAAGACCTATATAATCAACGACACCGGGCAAATTAGCAACGCCAAGGCCCATGTACTTTAGTTCAAATTGGTTCATCCATTTGCTTTTATTAAGCATAAGCCCAATATGTATATTGGGAAGAATATGTTGTGTTTGTTTTTCGTTGAACGCTTTTTTATTGGAAGGCTCAAACCAAGTGGCCAAGCCACAATAAAAAAAGGCAGCGTCATTTTTAATAAGATAATATGCGTTTAAGTCAACAGATGGCCAAAGCCTTGCCCCAGTTTTGTTTCTCATATTGTATGCCAACTGTAGTGCTGGTGTAGCGGAGAACCCAAATTTATTTTCCTTTTCAAATATCTTAATTGTTGATCCTATGTCGGTTTGAAGATTGCCAAATAAAAGACTGGTGGTGTGTATGCCACCGAAGCCGGTAATCTTATTTGTTAGGCCATAACCATAGACTAATGTTGTAAAGGGTATGGGGATAGGTGCTCCAGCAAATTTAATTAAAGGTCCCCCGAAAGAGAGCCCAATCAATTGTTTTCCTTTTTCAAGCGGTTTCACCAATCGAGTAGGGGCACAGCAAATTAGAAGAAACAAAAGACAGACGACTAAAAGTCCAATTAGACGCTTTATTTTCATTCTAAAAAGTATGTTTTTCCGCGTGATACGAGGAACGAACTAAAGGACCACTTTCAACAAATCTAAATTTCTTACCCACAGCATACTCCTTGTACCTCATAAAATCACTGGGATGCACAAATTTTGCTACAGGGAGATGTTTTGGAGTTGGTTGCAAATATTGACCAATGGTAAGAACGTCGCAGCTAACATTAGCTAAGTCATCAATCGTTTGTAAAATTTCCTCCTCGGTTTCGCCTAAACCAATCATCAATCCAGATTTGGTTTTAACACCAGCTGCATCTAATCTCTTTAATACTTCAAGACTCCTATCATATTTAGCCTGAATTCTGACTTCCGAGGTTAGCCTTCTAACAGTTTCAATATTATGAGAAACGATATCTGGTTTCACGTCAATAATTCTCTGCAAATTCTCCCACTTTCCTGCAAAGTCTGGTATTAAACATTCAAATTTGGTTTCAGGGCTTATTGCTCTGATTTCTTTGATCGTTTCAGCCCAAATAATTGAACCACCATCCTTTAAATCATCGCGGTCAACACTTGTTATAACGCAATGTTTTACTCCCATTAGTTTTACAGATTCCGCAATTCGCTTGGGCTCATCCCAGTCTGCGGCTTTAGGTTTACCGGTAGCCACTGCGCAAAATCCACAACTTCGGGTACAAATATTTCCTAAAATCATAAAAGTAGCTGTCCCGGCTCCCCAGCATTCCCCCATATTCGGGCAGTTTCCACTTTCACAAATGGTATGTAGTTTGTGCTGGCTTACAATTCCCCGAACCTTAACATACTCCTCGCCGGTGGGTAATTTTACTCTTAGCCAATCTGGTTTTTTTACTCTTTGAGCCTCGTCAATTACTTGCATCTTTTAGTACCATTTACGTCCAAAAACAAAGCCCAAATTAATGGTAACAACTATATTTTCAGAGGGATTACGAAACATAATTGGAAGAGCATTAGGAAAGTAATCAATGGATACGCCCGTTTCAATGGCTCGTATCAGATTTGAATAGGGGGCGTATTCGAAGCTAAGATTGAATTTTGCATTTACTCCAGGATAAATTTTCATGTCTGGAAGTCCTTTGCTAAAAGGTGCTCGACCAACAACTCGCCCACTATCCGAAGTAAAACCGTCCTGATCGAATCTAATTAAGGTTGGATCTTTTTTATTACTACTTGATTTATAAACTCGTACATAATAAGGTTTGGCAAGTGCAAAGAAAGGGCCAAGTGAATAAGAATAACGAACCTCAACAGCTTTGCTATCAGCTTTTGTGAATAAAACTTTTTGCGTGCCAATGTTACCACCTGCTAAAAGGACATTATTAAGTTTGCCATAAACATATCGTTTTTTTTCTGGCCCATCCCCAGTAAGCTTAACCTCCTTAGGGTGTTTTAAAGCTCTCACATCAACTTCATAAAAATTGGACGAGTTGGATGTAACATGTTTGGCTCTCCGAAATGAAATGCCGTAACCTCTTGTATTGACATACAGCTTGCCGCTTGCGTCACTTTTGTATAAAATATTAAAATTAGTGCCGTTATCGTAGTTACCCGGATTTTGTATTTGAGCCGGCAAAAAAAAACTACTCGCCGATATCAAAAAAGACATGAGACTAATGCGAAACATTCTAACAAAATTAAGTATTTATAGGAGATTATCCTATTTTTACACAAACTAAAAAGCATGTTAACAAGCAACGTAAAATACTTAGGGGAGCTGAGAACTCAGGCAATACATCTTCAATCCGGAAAGGAAATAATGACGGACGCGCCAAAAGATAATTATGGCAAAG
>CALMND010000333.1 GCA_937868565.1 uncultured Bacteroidota bacterium
CAATAACTACACTGTATTAGGGACTAGCGCTCTAGGTTGTCAGAACAGTTCTACTTTTCAGGTATTGGTTGATCCATGTACTGATTTATTTTTTGAAACTAAGGATTCGATTAAACTTTTAATTTATCCCAACCCCTCAAATGGAACTATTTGGATTAAGGGTACTGTACAAAATAAATTTATACTCTTAAATTATTTGGCAAAAGTTGTAGATGAAATAGAGCTTACTTTTTCTAATGAATTTATGCAAAAGGTGGAAGGACTTTCAGCTGGTTTTTACTTATTGATTGAAAATAAATCTGGTAAGACCTGGAAAATTTTGGTGGACTGAATTAAACTCGTCAATTTCACTGTAGGTTATTGTGTTAAATATCTTCGTAATAATCAATAATTAATCCATCATCGGGACTAATAGCGATTTCTCTCTTCTCTTCACCAAAATTCAGCATTACCGAATCTGCCTTGTAGTAATCAGCTTCTTTGGTTGTTTGAACGAGTATAAGTGTTTTACCAATTACATCTTCCCACATTTTTGTGGTAGAGGCATCTATGGCAAAAAGTTTAATCTTTCCTTCAAACTCTGTTTCCAATTCTCTGGCCACAGTTTTATAATCAAAATGTATAGCCTCCAAGCCTGTACCCAGCTCATTGCATGAAATGGTAAGTTTTTGTTTGTCGGTAAAACGTAACTCAACATTATCAATTATTTCAAGAGGGGTATTTTTGTTTAAATTGTTTTGCCATAAATGACAAACTACTTTTTCCACGGTTTTTCCTTGCGCTGCAACAAACCTTGCCAGACTTTCGTTACTAAAATAAACGGAATGATCTCTTGTACTCATTTAATTATCTATGGATGTTCTTTTACCTAATTCAATTATAGCCAGATTCTTTATTTCCGAATTATTAATCTCAAACCTGACAGCAGTTTTAACCTGATGAAAGCCATGCACACCGGCAGCTCCGGGATTAATGTGTAATAGATTGTATTGCTTATCGTGCATGACTTTTAAAATATGTGAGTGTCCGCAAATAAAAATAGCGGGCTTGTGTTCTTCCAGTTCCTTTTTAATACGTGCTGGATATTTTGTGGGATAACCGCCGATGTGCGTCATAAAAACTTTAACCTTTTCGCAATCAAAAATTAAATTTTCAGGATACAAACTCCTCAGTGCATTTCCATCAATGTTTCCAAAAACAGCTTTAAATGGTTTTAATTTTTCGATTTCGGAGCTTAACTCCACATCTCCAATATCTCCGGCGTGCCATACTTCATCTGCCTCTGAAATATGTTTGAATAATTTTTTATCCAGATATCCGTGTGTATCCGATATCAGTAATATTTTTTTCAAAACAGAGGGAACTAATTAAACATACTCAATTCCGAAATGCGAAATGATATGCTGCAACTCATTCTCATTATTAAAACTTAAGGTAAGACTGCCTCCACCTTTTGCATTTCTTTTAAAGCGATAAGCATCGTTAAAGAGTTTATCCAGCCTTTTAGTGATGACTTTATCTTCAATACTTAAGGGTCTTTCTACTCTCGTAATTTTTGGTGTTAATTTTAATTTCTCACCACGTGCAAGTTCTTCAATTTGCCTCACCGACAAGTCCTGTTCCAAAGTCAAGGCAAATATTGCCAATTGACGGTCTTCGTTATCAATGTTTATGAGTGCTTTAGCATGTCCTATACTAATATCTCCATCACGCAGAGCTTTTTGAATGGCCACTGGTAATTTAAGAAGTCGTAAAAAATTGGTAACCGTACTGCGTTGCTTGCCAACCTTTTCACTTAATTGCTCTTGTGTTAAATTACATTCATCAATTAATCTTTTATACGATAGAGCAACTTCAATAGGGTCTAAATCCTCTCTTTGAATATTTTCCACTAAGGCCATTTCAAGCATAGCCTGATCGTCAGCTACTCTGATGTACGCCGGAATTTCGCCCAAGCCAGCTATTTGCGAGGCCCTGAAGCGTCTTTCGCCGGAAATAAGCTGATATCTATCGTATCCAAGTTTTCTAACCGTTAGTGGCTGAATAATTCCATGCTGTTTTATGCTTTCGCTTAATTCATGTAAGGCAGTTTCTTCAAAATTAGTTCTTGGTTGAAATGGGTTAGTTTCAATATTTTTAATTTTTATAACAGAAACCGAATTAACAACGGGGGTATTTTCATTAATACCTCTTGATGTTATGTCCGTTTTTGCATTCTCGAGCAATGCACTTAATCCTCTACCCAATGCTGGTTTTTTATTCATCTTTTCTTCAATTTATGTCATTAGTTACAATTATAAAACGGTAACCACAGACTAGTAACTATCAACTGTTATATGTCCTCACTCAACTCTTCAGCAGATTCCGGAACGCTTATCATCCTATTGCTATCGCTTATTTTTGTTAAGCCATTGCGTTGTAAAATTTCGCGAGCCAGGTTTAAATAACTGGTCGAGCCTCTTCCAATGGCATCGTGCATAATGATTGTTTTACCAAAACTTGGTGCCTCTGCTAACTTGGTATTTCGTTGAATAAGCGTGTTAAACACCATGTCCTGAAAATGTGTTTTTACTTCTTCTACAACCTGATTAGCAAGGCGCAAACGCCCGTCGTACATAGTTAAGAGAACACCTTCGATGTCTAAATTTGTATTTAAATGCGCCTGAACAATTTTAATTGTTTGAAGTAGTTTACCCATTCCTTCCAGGGCAAAATACTCGCATTGAACTGGAATAATAACGCTGTCTGCCGCTGACAAGGAATTAATAACAGTTAAGCCAAGCGATGGACAACAATCAACAATAATAAAATCATATTTGTCTTTGATTTTATCAAGAGCTTTTTTCATCATGTATTCTCTGTTCGTAAGATTTACAAGTTCCAATTCAACGCCAACTAAATCGGCATTGGTTGGAAGCAGGGAAAGATAGGGTGTATCTGTTTTAACAATCACATCCTTTGGGTGAACACTATCTATGATGCACTCATAAAGTCCTGCCTTTACCGTTGTTGGGTCAATGCCAACACCTGAGGTGGCATTGGATTGTGGGTCAGCATCTACCAAAAGAGTCTTATACTCAAGCACTGCTAGGCTTGCTGCCAAATTAATAGCGGTTGTTGTTTTACCTACGCCCCCTTTTTGATTTGCAATTGCTATTATTTTTCCCATATTTTTTCTTTTTTATGTAAATGTTATTTTTTTATAGTCTGACCAATTTCCATTAAATTTAATTTTTTACCTGCTCGTTCAAATTTTGAAACGGCTTCCTCTTTGTTAATTTTTATGTACCCAAACGTATCGAAGTGCATGCCAATAATGTCATTGCAATTAATAAAATCGCAGGCTATAATGGCATTATCTGCACCCATCGTAAAATTGTCGCCAATAGGTAGAAAAGCAAAATCAATTTTTCGATAATCGCCAATTAGTTTCATGTCAAAAGTTAATCCCGTATCACCTGCGTAATAAAAATTACCCTCTGTACTTTCAATTACAAAGCCCATTGGATGGCCACCGTAGGCTCCATCGGGCATAATACTACTGTGCACGGCTACTACACACTTTATACTGCCAAAATCCAATTTTATTTTACCTCCAATATTCATCGGATGAATATTTTCAACCCCCTTTTTGGTGTACCACTCATAAATCTCCCAATTACAAATAACTTTTGCTTTACTTCTTTTCGCAATGGATTCAACATCCAGAATATGATCCTGATGCCCATGTGAGATAAGGATATAATCTGCCTGAATTGAGTTTACATTAATATTTTTAGCCAACTCATTTGCGCTAATAAACGGGTCGAACAAAAGTTTCTTACCATTGATTTCCACACAAAAACAAGAATGGCCATAATAGGTAATGTTCATAAACTCAAAACAATTGATTAAAATTGCTGTTTGTAAAATTAATTTAATTACTGACTTTTCACCTTGTTAGTTTTTAACAAAAGCGAAGAGGAATGGAGCATTGTGTTAATAAAATTCTATGAATAAAATAGTTGTCTTTAGTTGTACTAATCGCAAGAACAGTAATACCCTAA
>CALMND010000334.1 GCA_937868565.1 uncultured Bacteroidota bacterium
TAAAATGTTCTCACAAATGCTTCGTGAAACAAGTGCAGACTATGAAGCAAAGAGAATTTCTGACGCCCAATACCTCGCGAGAGCACAGGAAATCATGGACAATGTATTATCGCATACTGACGATACCATTCCCACCGCCCTGGTTAACCGCGACGTGGCGAAAGCATTTTACGGTATTACTGTTGAATCATTAACATCAAAAGTTACCGATGAAACAACCCGCAAAGAAATCAGTACCCATACGGCTCTACAAATTGACGACCTGATTACTAAAGCGGTTATAGACAATGGGAAACCTGTTGTTGATTGGCATATAAAATCGAATATCACTGGTAAACTCGCTATCGAAATAGGTGACTATCTGATCGATGAAGTACGTGACAAATATCAGATAGCCTTAACTTTTGATGAGATGGACAAGATTGCAGCCGATTGTATCGAAGTAGCTAAAATTCGGTATAAGTAATGAAGGAATCAGTACATTTTGGAAGCAAGGAGATAAAGTTTACCCTTGAGTTTTCCGTTCGAAAATCGCTGGGAATTACGGTCACACCGGAACAGGAAGTCAAAGTGAAGGCGCCAATCGGCAGTCAATTGGAAAAGATAAAGGAGAAGGTCATTAAGCGCGCCCCCTGGATCATTCGACAGCAAAGTTACTTCCTGTCCTTTCAACCCCGGACAACAGCTAGAAAGTATGTCAGCGGGGAAACGCATCTTTATCTCGGCAGACAATATCGTTTGCAAATAAAAGTCGGAGAATCGGAATCAGTTCAATTAAAAGGAAAATTTCTCCAGGTAACAGGAAAGGAAAAATCATCAGTTAGAGAACTTTTAAATAATTGGTATAAAGCAAATGCAAAACAAAAACTAACAATAATGGCCGAACCATTAATTGATAGATTTAAAAAGTATAAAGTTAGCCCTGACAAGATTATCTTCAGAGAAATGCCTACACGATGGGGCAGCTGCACACCAAAAGGTAAAATTATATTGAATCCGGAGCTCATCAAAGCGCCCAAGGGCTGTATAGAATATGTCATAACACATGAGCTTTGTCATCTGGTTCACAGAGATCACAACCAGAAATTCTTTGATTTACAAGCCAAAGAAATGAAAGACTGGGAAAAATGGAAGAACAAGTTGGAAAAGTTGATGGCGTGAAGCAAACACAAATTATTTTAATTTGAATGCTTCAATATTATTAATATTTTTGGATTTAAAATAATCTCGTAATAAAATGCTTGTTTTTAAAAACACAAAATTCATAAAATCTCCCTTTGATAGTGAGGCAGAACTTGAGCAAGTTATCTTAAGCAACTATGAGTATTTATTTGGTCCTACTTCATTTTATTTGCCAAAAACAAAGATTAAAACAGCAGACGGTGTCGGTACTATTCCAGATGGTTTTGCTATAGACATAGATGAAAAGAAATGGTATTTGGTAGAGGCAGAATTAATGCATCATAGCGTTTGGAATCATATTGCCCCACAGGTTACAAAGCAAATTTTAGCCTCACAACAAACAAGTACAAAAAGGGTATTGATCGATTTGGCAGTTCAGCAATACACCACCGATTCTTATACGAAAGAAAAATTCGATGATTTGAAAATTGATGCAGTAAATGTTCGGCAAGTGATTGGTGATATACTCGAGTCGGATCCAATTATTGGCGTGCCAATTGACGGAGTTACGTCTGACCTCAAAGATTGGGCGAGAACTTTAAAATATAAAGTTAAGTTATGGGTTGTAAATAAGTTTATTGAATTGAATAACTCTTCTAATGTTGTCTATGAGTTTCCAGAAGAGTTTAAGCCAGAATGGGACACTGCAGAAGAAGATAATACACAAAGTCAAAGTACAAAGGCTGTTAAATATGATATTAAAGTGTCAGACCTCTTGGCTGCGAATTTGTTGACCTCTGGTGATCTATTGTTTATGCAATATAAGCCGCGCAATGGGCAACAAAAGATTTACGAAGCAAAAGTTCTGGATGATGGATCTTTAGAAACACTAGGCCAACAGTTCAATAGTCCAAGTTGGGCTGCTCTTGCGGGTATACAGGATGCCGGTAGCGATAGGATAACAGTAAACGGGTGGACATCCTGGAAAAACAAGGATGGATTCTTTCTTTCTGATTTAAGAGAACAGTTAATTAGTTTAAACAATGATAAAAATGATGGGTGATTATACGAATGATGATGTTAAAATGGTATCTCA
>CALMND010000335.1 GCA_937868565.1 uncultured Bacteroidota bacterium
TTAAAAAGGGAGATGATAAGTGGCTTAGGCTAGTACAATATTACAATACTAATTGCGCTGAGTAATTAATTAAATTGGCTGAAAGTGTACGATAGAACCTACGATTTTATTCGGGTCGCTGTGTCAGATCTCGAAAATTTACAACCATAACTACAAGCATTTTCAAGGCATAAAAAAAGCCGCACTTGGCGGCTTTACTCAATAAGATATCTTCATTATTCCAATGAACAGTTAACGTCGGTTGAAGTTGTAATAGTACCAGTCGTTTGACTTTGTGTAGTATGCACACAAGCGTTAAATGCAGTACGGTAACTGGAATTCACCAATGTTACCTTATTATCGATAACCAAGTCAGGAGAACCGGTACTCTTGATAACCGTTTTACAAGAACAAAGTCTGTCTTTTTTGCAGGCGACTAATGATAAGCTAAATAAAATAGCTAATAATGATAATTTTTTCATTTTTTAGATATTTAGGATTAACTTAATTTACAATCAGAGGTAGTAGTCGTATTGTTAGATTCCTGTTTCGTAGATACACAATTGGCTTTGCCTTGCGATTTAGTCGATTTCACAATAGTTGTTGTACTGGTAGAAGTAAAACTCACTCCAGATGAAGTAGTGGTTCTGGTGCAGGTACAAGTTCTGTCTTTTGCGCAAGAAACGGTTGTCAAAGACGCAATAGCTACAAGAATAAAAATTTTTTTCATAAGTTTTGTTTGTTTATAGGTTGTTAAATTAATGTGTAAAATTAACACTTTGGATGAACATAACAAATATACTTTGTTTGAAAAATTTCTCTTGTTCAAACTTATGGTTTGCTTTCACCTGTCCAGGTAACAATAAAAATCGCAAGTTCCTTTAGTTTTTTGAAAAAATAAAAACCATCATAATACGGCCGGAAAGTTTCATAACTAATTTGGCGTCTTAATCCAGGCTTTTGGGCATGTTTCTTTTATTTCTGCCAACCTTTTTATGGCTAGTTCTTTTGACTTGAAATGAGAGATACTCACAACATGCATGTTTTTATAATTTTTCCCCGAAATCTTAGCTTCAATATTGTTCTCCACCATTTTTTCAACCATTTTTTTTGCATTTTCAAGAACCGAAAAGCATCCTAAAACAATTTCAAAACTATTTTCAGATTTAAGATTTTTTAAAGCACTTTTTTCAAAGCTTCCTTGATTTGAATTTTTTAAGGGGACTTCTTTGTCAAACGCAAACACGGAAATTTTTTTATCGTCTTCAAGTTTAATGTTGGCAATACCATTAGCGTCGATAACGTATGTTTCGTTCTTTTTAATTTCAGGAATTAAAGTGATATCTGAATAGGGCAGGGGAGTATAAACTTTATCATTGCTGCCTACTCTCAATATAGAAGACCTTAATTCACCCGCTATTCGGTGGTTCGAAATAAAAAAAACGATACCTGAAAAAAAGATTAAAAAAAGTAATAACGGCAAAGCTAGTATTCGGTAGTTTCTCTTGTGAATACTTACAGTTTTGGTAATTTCGTTACCAGTCAAGGTTCGGTCGACGAAAACTTTTTCCTTTTTCGCTTCTATACTTTCAAACTCAGTTGGTTGTACGTTAATAGGCGAAAGACCGAAGCTCCTAACTAAAAAATTAGCATCTTGTTGGGGTTCAAAACAAACGTTATTCTCGAAATCCAGATAAAAAAAGCCTATCCCCTCAATGGTAAGCCGCTTACGGCTGCCAAGTACAACCTTGCAATACTCTGAAAAATCATTCAAATGACTTAAAGCAACTGAAGAAGTACAGTTCAATTTTTCTTGCAACCATGAAACTAAAATTCCATCATTTTGTTTTAGCTGCAGGTTAAAGGTTACCGTTTTAGAAGGCGGGTTTATTGTGAGGCCCGAAGACGAAAATTGAGACGCTTGAGGCTTGAGAACAAAGCCACCAAAATTAGGCAGAACCAAATAATCGTTACGAAACAACTGATGTTTAATACCTTCTATTATGGTTTTCTGGACGTTCATTTAATTGGAAGACAAATGTAAACTTCTTCACCAAATATAAAACAAGCTTTTTTGCATTAATACACTATTTATTAAATTCTTTCAAAAAAAAACCACATTTTTTATTGAAATAACCTTTTAATAGTATTTTTGACGTTTTATGGATTTAAGGTTGAACAGGATATTTTTGCTTTTTGTTGTTTTTTTTGGCGCAATTAATTTTACCCTGGCCCAAAAACTGGAGTTAAACTGTCAGGATATCGTTCTTAAAAGCCTTAAATCAATTAAGGAAGTAAAAGGTCTTAAATACCATTTGCGAATTACTGAAAGAGGGAAGAAGGGTTTTAATTTTTACGAAAGTAATGTTAAATTTAATCGTAACCCAAGACTGATTTATTTATACATCAAGGGAATTGAAGTGTTATGGTTGCAAGGTAAAAACGACGGGAAAGCTCTGGTGAAACCAGGAACCTACGTGTTTTTTAATTTAAATCTTGACCCGATGGGCAACCTTATGAGGCAGGATCAACACCACACTCTTAATGAAATGGGCTACGATTATTTTGCTAGTATAATACAAAATACGGTTGATCGACTGGGAGACAAGTTTGACGAGTGCTTTAGTTTAGCCGGCGAGGAGAGAATTAATAGCCGTCCCTGTTACAAAGTTTTGATTAATAACAACGATTTTAACTACGTTGATTACACGATTGGGGAAGGTGAAAGCATAACTTCAATTGCTCGAAAATACAACATTGCGGAATACATGATTCTTGAGAAAAACCCTAAGTTTAATGACTATTTTGATATCCTAAAAAAAGGACAAGTTATTAAAATTCCCACCTGGTACTGTAAAACAGTCACTCTTTATATTGATCAATTGTATTTTTTACCAATCAGTATTAAGATAAATGATGAAAAAGGTTTGTTTGAAGAATATAACTATCATTTTTTGCAAGTTAATCCAAAGTTTGAAGAGGGAGAGTTTACCAAAAAATATAAGGATTATGGCTTTTAGAGTTTGGTAATTGTGACTCATTATTTTAAAGAAAATTTAACTTGGCCTGCGTTAGTTAAATCTAGTTACTCTCCGAAAATGAATATAAACAAACCATTTGTCAAAAAAACACCCTGGCGGCTATCTTAATTCTATCATTTTTTGTTACCTTTAAGTTGTTGAAGAAAATTCTTTTCATAATTATTATACCAAGTTTTATACTTGCATTTTGTTCTAAGAAGTCGGTTCCCGAGGCAAGCAGTTTGTTAGGTTTGGATTATTACCCTACCACAAAGGGCAAATATGTGGTATATGATGTCGATAGCGTAATTTATACAGACCTAACGAAGGATACCATCGAATATAAATACCGCATTAAAGAAAAAATTGCGGATAGCTTTACTGATAATCAGGGACAACCAGCTATCAGGCTGGAACGTTATATTAAAAAGTATAATCCACAGAAATCATACGACAGCATTCCATGGACCATTAAAGAAGTATGGATGTTAAATGCTAGTGAAAAAAGTATACAGTTGCAGGAAGGAAATGTCAGGTATACCAAAATGGTTTTTCCAATTAAAGAAAATGAGAGTTGGAATGGCAACGCGCTGAATAACCTTGGCGAAGCAATTTATCGAATTGAGTATTTTGGCAGAAATGAAATTATAAATAAGGTTAATGTAGCAGACGTATTATTGGTTAATCAAAAGGAGTACAGAACTCAAATTTCATACGAAAAACAGGTTGAAAAATTTGCAAAAGGCGTGGGATTGGTATACAAAGAAATAACCTATCTGCTTTCAAATAGTATTAATAGCAAGCCCGTAGAGGCAAGAATTGAAAATGGATTTATTTATAAATTGTCCTTTAATTCAATAGGTTATGAGTAGTAGATTAAGCAATATACTTGCACTCACTTTTCTTTTAAAATCAATCATTGTTGGGGCAATAGCTCCTCCGGTAAAGTATTGGATTTTGCTTAAAAATAAAAATGGGATTAACTATTCACTAAACAATCCTTCGCAGTTTCTCACACAAAAATCTATAGATAGAAGAGCTAAGTACTCAATTCCCTACCACGTTACGGATCTTCCCGTAAACCTTTCGTACGTTTCATTAATTGACACGGTAAAAGGTGTTAAAGTACTCTATGTCTCAAAGTGGCTTAACGGGGTTGTGATTTCCATTGATAGTGCCTCGGTGGCTCAAAGTGCACTCAATGCTATAAGCAGCTTTTCGTTTGTTGGTAATAACACAAAAGTAAAAAAGTACAAATTTGACTTGCCGCTTCCTGTTGATCCGCTTTTATCAACTCTGGAAAAAACAAATAATCGAAACTCAACTACTGCATCTTGTGGCTATAACTATGGCGGGTCTAATGGCCAAATAAAACAACTCAATTTGGATTGTTTACACGAAAGCGGGTATCAGGGGCAGGGAATGACGATTGCAGTTATGGATGTTGGTTTTACAGGCGTAGATTCAAGTCCTGTATTTGACAGTTTAAGGATGAATTCGAGAATTATCGGCACTCGTGATTTTATCGACGGAGGCTCAAATGCCTACACCGGTGGATCGCATGGTTTTAATGTATTGTCTTGTTTAGCGGCTTTTAAGTCAAAGGTGGCTATTGGTACTGCGCCAAAGGCAAGTTACTGGCTATTCAGAACCGAAGATGGTTTGTCTGAAACGTTAAGTGAAGAATATAATTGGATTCGTGCTGCCGAATTTGCTGATAGTGTTGGAGTAGATATAATTACTACTTCTTTAGGCTATACCGAATTTGATTCACCTTCACAAAACCACACTTATGCAACTCTTAATGGAAGAACGGCTCCTATGAGTATTGCAGCAAATCTTGCCGCTCGAAAGGGTATATTTGTGTTGAATGCCGCAGGGAACGAGGGCGCAAATTCCTGGCGTTATATAAGTGTTCCTGCAGATGCCGATAGTATTTGTTCGGTTGGTGCAGTTGATACATTGGGTAATTATGCATTTTTTAGTTCCGTTGGTCCAACACCGGATGGTAGAATAAAACCAGACCTTGCTGCTTGTGGTTCTGCCGCGTGGATCTGTGACGCATTTGGGAATTGTTTTCCGGGCAATGGAACTTCCTTTGCAACTCCTGTTTTGGCGGGTGCTGTGGCTTGTTATTGGCAAGCACATCGTTCAGATAATAATATCAAAGTATTAAATGATCTTAAACAAAGTGGTTCCAATTCGTCGTCACCAAACAACCAAAAGGGCTGGGGAGTTCCAAAAATACCCTGCACAAGACCCTTATGCAATAATTTAATTTCTGCCTTTACCTATACGTTAGGAAATGACGGCTTGATAAAACTAACCAGTACTTCCACCGGAACAAATTCGAACACTGAATTATTATGGTCTTTCGGAGATGGAACCAGCTTGGCGGGTTCATCTTCCATCAAACATATTTTTGGTTCAAGTGGTACATATTCTGTTTCATTACTTGCCGAGCATTGTTTTTCAAACACCCAATGCCGCGACCTGTCAGATGTACAAACCGTAGTCATCAATCTTGATTTTGACTTTACGTCATATATAGAACCCAATACGTCTATCATTAAATTAAATCTTACTAAAATCACTTATGACTTTTTGATAGTTGAGATTTATGATATGTTGGGACATCTATTATTTTCTTCAACACTTCAAAACACCGAAAATACCTTAGATTTCAATGCTCAGGCAATAAGCGGTGGAACTTACATCGTGAAAGTGAAAACTTCCAAAGGAACCAAAATTAAGAAATTCATTAAATTTTGAGTATGAGTAAACTCTTTCAGGGAGTTCAATTAAACAAAATTATTATAGTAGCCGCACTAGGTTACTTTGTAGACATTTACGATTTGGTGCTTTTTGGAATGGAGAGAGTGGCGAGTCTCCAGGATTTACTCAAAGATGTTTACCCAAACCCGGAGGAAAGAAATAACCAAGTA
>CALMND010000336.1 GCA_937868565.1 uncultured Bacteroidota bacterium
ATTATTTCAACGCCCGTAGCAGCCTCCAGCGCCCTTATGTTTCTTCCCTCACGACCTATGATTCTACCTTTAGTTTCATCGCCTTCAATGTGAAACACTGAAATTGAATTTTCGATCGCCGTTTCCGTCGCAACACGCTGTATGGTCTGCAAAACAATTTTTTTAGCTTCTTTATTTGCCGTAAGCTTTGCTTCCTCCATAATATCTTTTACGTAAACCATAGATTGAGTTTTGGCTTCCGCTTTAATGGACTCAACGAGTTGTGTCTTTGCGTCTTCGGCTTTTAAACCACTTATTTTTTCAAGCATTTCCACCTGTTTACGATGGCCTTTTTCTACCTCCTCCAATCTGTGTTTATACAAATCTATCTGTTGATTAGCCTGACTTCTTATGCTTTCTAGCTCCTTATCCTTACGATTTAGCTCTTCAACCTTTTTGTTAATCTCACTTTCCTTTTGTTTGGTTCGGTTCTCAGACTGAGTAATGTGAGCCATTTTTTCCTGCACGCCTTTATCATGTTCTGCTTTTAATTGCAAAAATTTCTCCTTAGCCTGGAGAATTTTTTCCTGTTTTATTGCCTCTGATTTTACCTCTGCCTCTTTAATCAGGTTTTCTTTCTCTTTACTAGCACTGGCATTTAACTTGCTCCCTGCTACTAAAAAACCTACAATTATTCCAACAATTAGCCCACCGGCTATAAAAACTATTGTTAATACATCCATCTTTCTCTCCTTTTTTAATTTGTATCTCTACAAATTTGGTTAATAAAAAACGCACAAATATTAAGACCTACCTTAAAATTTGTGCGTGATAACGGGTAAAATAATTGTTTTACTCTTCGTTAATATTGTTAATGTTTTGAAGATGTTCTTTCAACATCACCTCCACATCGGCAAATAATTGTTTTAAATTGCTTAATTCTTTTTCGGCTGTATTGGCTTGCTTATATAGTTGTGATACTAATTGTAACATCACCATACTCAACACATCCTTTTTATCTTTAATTGCATAATTTTTCTCAAATTCTGCAATTTTATTATTTATTAGTTCAACGGCCTCTTTGATGTTTTGCTCGTCTTCTGCGTTCACTTTTAAGGGGAAAACGCTTCCGGCTACCTCAACTTTTATATTTATTTCACTCATCTAAAGAGGGCGCTAAATTAAGCACTTAATAACGCTATGCACTTATCAATTTCACGCACCAAATCATTTATTTGTTCTTTCATTTGAGGTTTTTCACTTGCCTCAACTGAATTAGTCGCTAATATAACATTCTTCCTGTGATTATTCAAACTATTTACATTAATGTTCTCTGAATCAACCTGTTGAGATATATTACCTACCACTTCATTCATTTTCAAAAGCTGGTTAGCCATTTGTTCCTTTTCTTCCAGAAGAGTAAGTCGTTCGTCATTCAAACCATCAATTTGTTTAAATAATCTATCAATAAACACCTCCTGCTCCTCAGTTTTATTTGTACTGGACTTAAGAGTTTCTATTTCGCTTTCCGACTCATTCAATTTTTTAGTCAGGGCAGCGAAACTAAGGTTCAATTCGTTTATGGTACTTTGTAAAATGTTAATTTCAACATGCAAATTATTCTTCTCCGTTAACAAATTGTCATAGTTTATTTTTAGTTCAGACATTTGGTCGCTAGACAAGTTAACTTCCTGCAATTGACCCTGAATGGTTGTATTTTCTTGCTTCACAAGAGCTAACTCCTGATTTAACGCAGCAATATTTGCTTCCAAGTTCGTAATCTGGAAATTTTTATTAGAAAGTGTTTCCCTAAAGTCTGCTGCTTTTCCTGTACTATGCATTCTCACTTCCTCCAATTCGGCTTTCAAAATACTTATCTCTGCTTCCTGAGAATCGATTTTATCTTGAGCCGCATCAATATCACTAATAAGATTGCTATTCTCAGCTGGCAATTTCTCAAATTCAGTTTCCTTATTTTGAGTTTCCGCTTTTAACGAAGTCTGAATTTCTAATTTATACTCCTCTAATTGCTGCTGGCCAAGACTAATTGTGTTTTCCAACTCGCGAACTTGAGCGAGTGTGTTCTCGAGTTCACTATTCTTCAGCTCGAGAGTTGACTCTGTTTCTGCTAAATTATTGGCAGTCGTTTCAACCACTAATCCTAAATTTTTAAGCTCTGAATTCAAGCTTTCAATCTGCAAATTCAGGTCATTTACATAATCACTGTGAGATTGATTTAGTGAGGTAATTTGCAAAGTAAGCTCATTTACCTGCTCGCCATTGGTTAAACTTGCATTTTGTTTAAAAGCTTCAAATTCATAGGTTAAATTTGTAAACTTCTCTGTCTCTGTTTTAAGTTTTAGTTCCCAATCTAAAATTTGATTTGTTAAACTTAAGACTTCGGAATTCTTAGCGTCAATAGTTAGCGTTAATTCTCTCATTTTTTCGAGTGAACTCTCGTTCTGCTGCTGCGAACGCTCCAGTTCATCATTCAATTTTGAATTCTGAGAATTGGAATGAATTAACGTAAAAGATAATTTTTCTTCGTAGTCCCTTACCAAGTCACTAATTTTATTTTCCTGTATGCTTATTGTTTCACTTAAAATAGTTTCGTGAGATGATTTAAGGTCGCTTATTTGTTGAAGGAAAGAGTTTGATATCTCATCAGTCGAAGTAGTTGAAACCATTCTTAATTCTGAAATTTCTTTTTCGTAACTGGCTATCAAATCAGTTTCCTTTGCTATGAACTCTGATTTTAAACTTTCTATTTGATGGTTAAAATTATTAGTCAGAGTACTACGTTGTTCTTCTAGAGCAGACCGTAACGTTGTTATTTCCGTTTTATACGTAGACTCTATATTTTCTAATTTTACGTTGTACTCATTTTCTCGTCTATTCATTGAGTCCTGATGAGCCGCAACCACGGAGTCGATTTCTTCACGACTGCCTGAAGAAAGTTTCAATAATTGAGCTTCATAATTGGTTTTAAGGCTATTTATGTCTTGCTCATATGACGATTTGATATAATTCAATTCGCTCTCTTTCCCAGCTATCAGATTCTGCTCTCGCTCAATCCATCCATTGCTTAACTCTCCTATTCTGGCCTCCAATTCTGACTTTATTGCATTTTCCTTTAATTGTGAAACAGTTTTAATTTCATTTATCTGAGACACATAATCTTCATGAACCTTTGACAATTCTATACTTGACTCGCTCCTAAGTTCTTCAATTTTTTGTTCATAACCGGCTGCAATTGTATTTAAATCATCTTTTAAACTTTGAATTTCACCTAAACGCGCGTCTATTTCATCTTGCTTAGCCTGCAATTGCTCTTTAATCGTTCCTCGTAGTTCTTTAAATGAAGTTAATTCAGCTTTATAGTTATTATTGTCTCGCTCCATAACTACCAATTTGGTGTTTAAAACATCAATGGTAACTTGCAGACGCTTGCAGTCTTCATCGCGCATTATTAGCTGGTTGCGGTAATCGCTTAACGAGCGTTTTAGTTCGTTAAATTCTTTGCGTAAGACAACATCATTGTCTAAAACTTGTTGCAATTCAGATTTTAAGCTATCTACATTCATTGTGAGCAATATTTGATTTTGATAAAAATACAGAAGTAATAAGGTGGGAAAACATGTATGTAGAATTATCATTAAACAAGCAAGTGTTAATTAGTTAATAGGTTATTAAACAACTTGTGTTAATTACATAATCGCCACATTACCTGTAAACAAAGGGGTTTTGAAGTAGTCAAATGAAAGTTTGCAAAATGTAACCAATTTTGGCGTTTGCTAACGCTTGCCAATTGCGTCATTTAGTTTTATTCATAAAGAGAAACATTCGCTTTAGTTTATTTGCGTTGAGAAACATTTACGCAATAAATAGACTTTGTTTAATTTAACATAAAAAACGTAGAAATTTATAACTTTTTAAAAAAAAATGCGTTTAAATAATGATAAAGGCTTTAAAATTTGAGCTTTTTTTCTTAACTTTAACCTCTTAAACAAGACAATAAGAATGAGGCAGCTAAAAATAACCAAATCCATTACAAACCGCGAAAGTGCATCTCTTGATAAATATTTGCAGGAAATAGGTCGTGAAGAGCTTATTACCGCAGAAGAAGAGGTAATTTTAGCGAAGAAAATAAAAGATGGCGACCAGCAAGCTTTGGAGAAGTTGACTAGAGCCAATCTGCGTTTTGTGGTATCTGTAGCAAAGCAATACCAAAATCAAGGCTTAAGTTTACCCGATTTAATTAATGAGGGAAATTTAGGTCTAATTAAGGCTGCTCGTCGTTTTGATGAGACTCGCGGTTTTAAATTTATTTCTTACGCTGTTTGGTGGATTCGTCAAAGTATTTTACAAGCTTTGGCTGAACAAAGTCGTATCGTTCGCCTACCTTTGAATCAGGTAGGATCGTTAAATAAAATAAACAAAGCGTACAGCAAACTTGAGCAACAATTTGAGCGCGAACCAAGTGCCGAGGAGTTAGCTGACATGTTGGATTTGCCCATTGATAAAGTAAGCGACACCATGAAGGTTAGCGGTCGTCATGTAAGTATGGATGCGCCTTTTGCAAATGGTGAAGAAAGCAGTTTATTGGATGTTCTTGTAAATTTAGATTCTCCTAAGGCTGATACAGGCTTAATGAACGAATCACTAAGTAAAGAAATTGATCGTGCCTTAAGCACGCTAACAGAAAGAGAAAGAGATGTGGTAAAATTGTTCTTTGGAATTGGTTTAAACCATGGACTAACTTTAGAAGAAATTGGTGATAAGTTTGATTTAACACGCGAACGTGTTCGTCAGATAAAGGAAAAAGCCATTCGCCGTTTGCGTCATAGTAGCCGTAGCAAATTACTTCAACAATATTTAGGATAATTTATTTAAAAAAAAAGACCCGCAAATTGCGGGTCTTTTTTAATTTACGCTTGTCCTTCATCAAAAAATCCTCAAGCTTAATATGAAATATTTCAAGCTCTCCATTGCAATAATTATTTCAATTGGACTTGGGTTTGTTTTCATCTATTCTGGCTACACTAAGCTTCTCCCTGTCATCGAAACCTTTGAATTTACGTTTGTTGACTTAGGTCTTGCCAATTGGTACTCTGCCCCCATTATAGCCCGCCTACTCATAGGCTTCGAGTTTTTTCTTGGCCTCTTATTAGTACTAAATTATAATTTAAAAAAATTTACGCTCCCATTCACTATTGCTCTGCTTGCTTTTTTTATCATTTACCTTGCGTTGCAAATATTAATATCTGGCAATAGTGGCAATTGTGGTTGCTTTGGAGAACACCATAAAATGACGCCTCTCGCCGCTATCATCAAGAACTTAATCATGATTGTGGGATGCTTTATTGTTTATCGCTTATCTGAAGGATGGAAAGTTAAGTTCAACACCGTTTTATTGAGTTTTGTTGCTCTAACCTGCCTCACTGTTCCATTTATTGTCAACCCTATAGATTTCACCTACACCTCTAATAACTTAGACGAGAAAGTAGACTACCCCTTAGAATTAGATTTGCTTTACAAACCAGAAGACACCACCAAAGTAGAAATCCCTAAAATAGAACTTCGCAACGGTAAACAGGTTTTAGCTTTTTTGAGTTTAACCTGCCATCACTGTCGAATAGCCGCTAAAAAATTCAGAATTATTAAAAAAAATAATCCGGATTTGCCAATCTACTTTATTTTAAACGGTGATAAATCCAAGTACAAAGCATTTATTGAAGATACAAAAGCTAGCAACATTCCTTCCAGTTATTGCCTTGGTAAAACCTTTGTGCAATTAGGTACCACTCAACTTCCACGCATTTATTATATTGATAATTCGATAGTCGTAAAAAAAGTAGATTACTTTGAACTTAGCCAATACGCTATTGAGGATTGGATAGCGAAATAAAAAATAGCCTCCGTTTTCGATTTGGTAATCATTTTTTTCCTCAGGCACTAGATTTTGGCGTGGACATCCTTAATTTGCTCTTACTCCTTTAACTCATTTTACAAATCAAAGCGGTATTCTCGGGCATCAACTTCCATTACGAATTTAATCTAAATGACAATCCTTATAAACTGTACTATTTTTTGCTTTACAGTCAGTTTCTGCATCAGACTTATTTTTAGCTTTTATTTCGGTTTCTTCTTCACCACCAGCTACTAAAACGCAGTGGCAATCATAGATTTTTTTACAAGACGTTAAGCCCGTTTGAGATATCCCTAACAAAGCTATTCCCAAAATTAAAGCTTTGATTGTTCTTTTTGTTGTTTTCATGTTTAGTTGATTTTATTGTTAGATAATTTTATTGTTTTTCCATTTTCATAATCACTGTTTTACCAGGGTATCCAAAAGTTTTTAGACTTTTCACTTCTAGGGATTTCCTTTTGTAGTTTACTACCTCGTAAACCCCTGTAAACCGTATACATTGATTCGCTGCATTTAAATCGGCCAAATTATGTCCATGATTCGTTTGATTAGAGAGTTCAAACGTTTTTCCTCCATCTCTAAACTGCCAGGCTATGCGAGCCTTACCGTCTAAAGATGACCAGGATCCAGTACACGTTTCCTCATAAATTTGACAAAAAGTAAATTTGATTATTGGTAGAGTATCCTGATTTTTACCGTCAACAGACAGTGTGGTTACTTCCCATTTATCATTATCCAATCGTCTTGAAAATTGTTTGTTTTTATCGCAAAACATAAGCAATAAAGAGATAAATAAAATAGCTTGTACAAT
>CALMND010000337.1 GCA_937868565.1 uncultured Bacteroidota bacterium
CATAATTACCGGGATTTACTCTTACCTTTTTATTTTTTCTGGCCGCAAACTCTGCAGCATTGGGCGTAAAATGAATATCCGCACAAATGGGTGTATTATAACCTTTTGCTTTTAATTCTTTTTTTATGAGTTCCAGATTTTTGGCTTCATTCATACTTGGAGCCGTAATTCTCACCAATTCACAACCAGCTTGTATCATGCGAATGCTCTGCTCAACAGTAGCTTTGGTGTCCATCGTATCAGTAGTAGTCATACTTTGCACACGAATAGGATGTTGCGCGCCCATTTTAAGGTCACCGATAATGACCTCGCGAGTTAAAAAACGGGAATATTGTGTTAAGCTATTGGCGTATTTTTTAGGAAAATGCATGTTAAAAATAGGAATCAAAGATAAGAAAAGTATAGTGTATTAATTGGTAAATGTCTTATTATCTCAAACTAACCGTGAAATACTCAAGCAGGCATGATGGCCCACAAATACAAATTAGCTGGTTGCACCAACTATCGGCTCACAGGAAAGAGCGCCGTCTTTTTCGCAGCAAACTTCATCATGGATTCCAATAATCATTGCCGTAGTACACGTTGGCTTTAAATGTAACAACCTATAAAAATTTTAACAGGTTTAGTCATTAAAACAATTGTTATATTTATATCCACTGAAAACTATTTCAAAACATGAATACTCTTAATAACTACGCCTACGGACAATGGATTGCCGGAGCCGATAAAGGTCAGGAATTATTTAACGCGATTACGGGTGAAGCCATCGCTGTTACAAGCAGCAAGGGGCTGGATTTTGCAAACATGTGCCACTACGCACGAACTGTTGGGGGGCCAAAACTTCGTAAAATGACTTTTCAGGAACGGGGACTTATGCTTAAAGCATTAGCTACTCATTTATTAAGCAAAAAAGAAGATTTTTATAAATTAAGCTGGGCTACCGGGGCTACACGAATTGACAGTTGGGTGGATATTGAAGGTGGCATAGGCAATTTATTTTCATATGCTTCTTTGCGCCGACAATTTCCCAATGAAACTTTTTGTTATGATGGAGATGTGGCCAGACTTTCAAAAAACAACACGTTTATTGGTCATCATATTTGTGTGCCCAAGGAAGGCGTCGCTATTCACATCAATGCCTTTAACTTCCCGGTTTGGGGAATGCTTGAAAAGGTTGCGGTTAATTGGCTGGCCGGTGTGCCAGCTATTGTAAAGCCGGCAACCGTTACCTCCTTTTTAACTGAAGCTGTCGTAAAGGAAATCATTGCCAGTAACATTCTTCCCGAGGGTTCCCTTCAGCTTATTTGCGGCAGCGCCAATGGCTTGCTAGATCATGTGATGAACCAGGACGTGGTTACCTTTACGGGTTCTGCCTCCACAGGCAAAATGCTTAAATCACATCCCCGCATCCTGGCGGAATCTGTTCACTTTAATATGGAGGCCGATTCACTTAATTGTTGCGTGTTGGGTACTGATGTAAGCACCACCATGCCGGAATTTGACATTTTTATTAAAGAAGTTACCAGAGAAATTACGACCAAGGCCGGACAAAAATGCACGGCCATTCGTCGCATCATCGTTCCTGAGAATATGGTGGAAGATGTGCATATTGCTTTAGGTAAACGTCTCGCACAAAACATCATCGGCGACCCTAATGTGGAAGGTGTGAGAATGGGTTCACTGGCAGGCCAGGCGCAGCTAAAAGAAGTAAAGGAAAGAGTAGAACAACTATCTAAATCTCAAAAAATTATTATTGGTGATTTTGAAAAATTTGAGGTGAAGGGCGCTGATAAAAATAAAGGCGCTTTTATGCCCCCCATAATTTTTCTGAATGAAAAGCCATTTACGAACACTGATTGTCATAACATTGAGGCCTTTGGCCCTGTGAGCACTATTATGCCTTATAAAACGATTGACGAAGCTATTGAACTTAGTAAAATGGGAAAAGGCAGTCTCGTTAGCAGCATTGTTACCTCCGATGCTAAAATAGCGAGAATGTATACCATTGGCGCCGCTTGCATGCATGGCAGGATATTAGTACTTAATAGTGAATGTGCTAAAGAAAGTACCGGTCATGGTTCCCCAATGCCTATGTTGGTGCACGGTGGACCGGGTCGTGCCGGAGGCGGCGAAGAAATGGGTGGTAAACGGGGCGTGTTTCACTACCTTCAGCGCACAGCCATTCAAGGCTCTCCCAGCATGATTACAAGTATTTTAAACAACTATCAACACGGGGCTAAATATCTGATTAAAGATGTTCATCCTTTTCGTCAATACTTTGAAGATTTAGAAGTTGGCGAAACTTTAATTACCAAAACGCACACTGTTTCCGAAGACGACATTGTCAATTTTGCCAATTTAAGTGGCGATAAATTTTATGCGCATTTAGATGCTGCATCGTTGGAAGGAACCATTTTTAAGCGCACCGTAGCTCACGGCTATTTTATTTTATCGCGCGCAGCCGGTTTGTTTGTTGACCCACCTAAAGGTCCGGTTCTTCTAAATTATGGCATTGATGAGTGCCGTTTTACAAAACCAATCTACCCGGGAATGACTATTGGCGTGAGGTTTACCTGCAAAGAACGAATTGAAAATGATAAACCCTTAACCGCGGCCAATAAAGAGGAAGTTAAAGTAGGAATTGTGAAATGGATGGTAGATATTTACGACGCAAGCAGTGATGAGGCAAGAGCTAAGATTGGTGTGGAGGGAACTACAGGCGAGACAGTTGGAATTGCCACCATTTTAACTATGGTAAAAAAAAGGAAACAAGATTAAAGGAAAAGCTTAGAAATACTTAAATTAAACCATGTTCAGGAAATTTACTGAAAATATAGAATCGCTTGGTTTAAGGTATGAAAAAACCTATCAGAATAAAAAAGATCTGGTAGCTTATAATTCAACGTTTTTATGGACAACCGTTCTTATATTCGTTAATATTTTTGTAGCCTATGCCTCTAAGCTCCATGCTGTTGCTTTTGTAAACATATGTGGCACGCTGGCTTTTAGTTTGGTTTTATTTCTAAACCACAAGGGTTTTTTTAAATTGGTTAAACACATAGGCATAGTACTGGCTAACCTATACGTTTATTTTCAAAGTATTGTAGGTGGCCCAGAACTTCAATTCCAATACGCCTATTGTATTATACTTACCATGATTGGTTTGGTTTTTACTCAAAGAAAATATATTTTTATTCATCTACCTGTTACAATTGCCTTCTTTATCGTTACAAAAATTTCCTATTATTATATTACCCCCATACAATTTATTGAACACGACCAGAGGGATTATTTTGCATTTAACAATGGTATAATTTTTTTAGTACTTATTTCTGTTAGTGCCATTGTTTTTAGAAATCAAACCAATATTTACCTGAACGAAATTGAACAAAAAAAGAACCTGATTGAAGAGAAACAAAAAGAAATTTATGATTCGATTAACTATGCCAAGAGGATACAAACAGCCCTTTTAGCTAATGATACGTTAATGAACAAAAATCTTATTAAAGACAATTATTTCATTTTTTTTCAACCAAAAGACATTGTTAGCGGTGACTTCTATTGGGCAACAACTATTACCGCGCGATACAGAATTGAAGACCCCGCCTTTAAAGTAAATAAAGTAGACGAGCTGTTTTACCTGGCCCTGTGCGATTCAACCGGACATGGCGTTCCGGGTGCGTTTATGAGCCTATTAAACATGGGCTATATTAACGAAGCCATTAAAGAACGGCGGATTTACGAGCCGAATAAAGTTTTTGACTTTGTAAGAGAAAGACTTATTGAGAATATTAGTAACGAAGGTCAGAAGGACGGCTTTGACGGCGTTTTACTTTGTATGAATAAAACCACCCAACAAATTGTTTACGCAGCCGCAAATTGCAATCCGGTGCTTATGTCCGGCAACGAAATGACTGTACTTAAAAGTGATAAAATGCCAGTCGGTTCGGGTGAGAAAAAGGAGAATTTTACGCTCTATCACATTTCTCATAAACCCGGCGATACCTTATATATTTTTACGGATGGCTATGCCGACCAATTTGGCGGCCCCAAGGGAAAGAAATTTAAATACAAACAATTAGAGAATTTACTCTTAGAATGCTCAAAAGCAGACGTAAGCCGGCAAAAACAATTGTTAAATGACAAACTGAATGACTGGAAGGGAGATCTGGAACAGGTAGATGATATTTGTCTGGTTGGAATAAAAATCTGACATAATAAACCATAAGTATTATCTTTGTGTTCTAACTAAAATTTCGCACATGAAGAAAATAATCAATACTCCAAATGCTCCCGCTCCAATAGGTCCTTATAATCAGGCGGTTGTGGTAAATAACATCATGTTTATCAGTGGCACCATTGCAATGGATCTTCAAAGCAAACAACTCGTAAAAACTACCATTAAAGAAGAAACCAAAATGGTGATGGATTATCTAGGGGCCATACTAAAAGCCGGTGGATGCAGTTTTGATAATGTTGTAAAAAGCACCATTTTCTTAAATGACATGAATAATTTTGTTCATGTTAACGAAGTTTACGCATCCTATTTTAAGGGTGATTTTCCTGCCAGAGCAACTATTCAGGCAGCCAGACTTCCAAAAGATGCTAATGTGGAAATTAGCGTGGAGGCGATTATATACTAATTCAACGCATTTATAAAATTTCCAGCCTTAAAATGGCTATTTAAGGTCAAAAACATGCCTACTACTTTTTTTTTGCCTTATCTTTACTTTGCACACATAAATAAACTTGCATTATGAATATCTTTATTAGCAACATTAGCTTCAAAGTAAGAGAACAGGCACTAGGAGAACTTTTTTCACAATACGGTGAGGTAACCAGTGTAAGAATTATCAAAGACAAAGAAAGTCGTCGCAGCAAAGGATACGGCTTTGTTGAAATGGCCAACGATGAAGAGGCTACTGCCGCTATTAACGCCTTAAATGGCACCGAACATTACGAACGCAATATTGTAGTTGCGGAAGCAAAAGGAAAAAAAGAGACCTCCTCAACTCAAGAATAGTTAATCTCTTCTTAATTAAAACTTAATAACCTGAAACCTAACGTTTCGGGTTTTTTGCTTTATAATATTGTTTAAAATTAAGTCAATATCTTTCTAAAAAGGGTAGAGCTACTCTATTATCTTTGCACGATTTAATTCTACAATACGCTATACTAAATGCCTAAAGACACATCCTTAAAATCCGTTCTAATTATTGGTTCCGGTCCAATCATTATTGGTCAGGCTTGCGAGTTTGATTATTCAGGTTCACAAGCAGCCAAAAGTTTGCGCGAAGAAGGAATCGAAGTTACTCTCATCAATTCCAACCCCGCCACCATTATGACAGATAAAGTTACGGCGGATCATGTTTATCTTTTGCCCCTTGAAGTAAAATCCATCATTAAAATACTAAGCGAGCGCAAGATAGATGCTGTGTTACCTACTATGGGTGGACAAACCGGACTCAACCTGGCTATGAAGTGCGAAGAAATGGGTATTTGGAAAAAACACAACGTGAAAATGATTGGTGTGGACGTGGAAGCCATTAAAGTAACGGAGGACAGGGATTTGTTTCGAATACGCATGAACGAAATTGGTGTAGCCATGGCTCCAAGCAAAATTGCAAAATCGTTTTTGGAAGGAAAAAGTGTTGCCCAGGAATTTGGGTTCCCCTTAGTTATTCGCCCTTCATTTACCTTAGGTGGAAGTGGAGGCTCGGTGGTTTACGACAAAGAAAATTTTGATTCTCTGTTAAACAGAGGCCTTCAAACCTCACCAATTCACGAAGTGCTTATTGATAAAGCCGTTTTGGGTTGGAAAGAATATGAGTTGGAATTATTGCGTGACAAAAACGATAATGTGGCCATTATCTGCTCAATAGAAAATTTTGATCCTATGGGGGTGCACACAGGTGATAGTATTACTGTTGCGCCAGCTATGACTTTGAGCGACAGCACCTACCAAAAAATGCGCACCATGGCTATTAAAATGATGCGTAGCATTGGAAACTTTTCAGGTGGATGCAATGTCCAGTTTGCAGTGAGTAACGATGAAAAAGAAGACATCATTGCTATCGAAATTAATCCTCGTGTTTCAAGGTCTTCTGCACTTGCCAGTAAAGCAACCGGTTATCCCATTGCCCGCATTGCGAGTAAATTGGCCATCGGCTATCAGTTGGACGAATTAATTAACCAAATTACTAAATCCACCTCTGCTTATTTTGAGCCAACCTTGGATTATGTGATTGTAAAAATACCTCGTTGGAACTTTGATAAATTTAAAGGCTGTA
>CALMND010000338.1 GCA_937868565.1 uncultured Bacteroidota bacterium
CAATTATGTCAGCACCCAACCAACCATATTTGTCAAGTATGGATTTTACCTTTATTAAATTTAGTGAATCCTTTTTGTTTATAATTACCCAATGGTCTTTCATTTCTTTTGAGTCCCAACCATATTTTTTTTCAATTCCGTCAATTTGTTGCCTATACTTTTGGTCTTCAACAAAAATACTGTCAAGTATAGCAACCAGTGGCTTGTTTAAGTTCGCTTCTGCCTTTTCTTTGTTCTGTTTAATTTTATCTAGTAGTGGCTTCCAACGATTGTCTTGGTGTAGTGAGGTTAAGTCAGGGTCAGTTGTTATGTGTCCGTAGTTGGTGTAATTTGATTTGGTTGCAATTCTATCAAGTTGAAAAAAGGCACTATCAGGAACAGCTGCCAGAGCCCAACAACATGCAGCGTTATATCTATCGTTTGGGAACCCTTTCCAGCCATTTGCTCTGAAAGCTTCAGAGTATTTGTTTGCAGAATTTCTATAGTTTCCTGCGTTGTATAGCGAGTCTGCCTTCTTTACGAGATCAAAATACTCTTGCGGAACGTTTTGGCCGGAAATCAATGTTGCATAAAACAGAAACGCGAAAATAAATACTGTCTTTTTCATAGTCGGTGATATTACAAGGTCTGGTTTTAGAATTTCTGATCCACTTTTAACTTACTAGCTTTTTTTTAAGAGGTTAAGTTAGGCAATTGCATGCTATCATGCAAGCCAAGACAGAGTCAGTCATGTTTGATTGTTAACAAACAACTGGCAATCACGGGCTTTGGTATTACTATATTGCAAGGCTTATCCGGTTTAAGAACCTTTTGACTGTGTACCGAAAAACTTAAATTAAGGACGTTTATTATTTTAATATACAGGTAGTGAGTTGCAATAAATGTTTGGCTGTATCGATTTGTCGGTGCGATTTCTTGCCTTGTGCTTTTTCTTAATTGTTTTGTTGGAATGTCTACCTGATTAGCGATTATTTGTAACATAAGCTTTTTATTCGCAAATATGTTTTTTGAAACTGCGATAGAAGAAATTAATAAAACAAAAATTGTGGTAGTAAAGCCATTTAATTATTTCTTACTAGTTTTATTGTAAGTGTTGCATTCGCAGTATGAGAATTTGTCTCTATGGGGCATTGGCTGTTTTCTGAATTTGACCCAGCTTACAATAATTAATGTTAATCGGTTAGGAGCCTCTTTATGTTAAACAAATTCAACCTTGCTTTCTCATCACTACATAATTTTCCGGTACCACCAGACTATCGGTACAATAATCCATTTTTTCTTTCATTTGTGGAGGATAGTTTTCACAAATTCTATAACCGAAAGGCTCAAAATAATGGGGAATAATACAAACAAGATAGGAAGGCAGTTTTGCTTTTTTTAGCATGGCATCAAACACTAGCTTACCAATTCCCTTATGTCTCTGGTTTGCAAGTATTCCCAAAGAGCACATTTCAGAAAACCCCTCGTACTCCCTCACTCTTCCAAAACCTAACAAATTGTTATTTGCGTGGGCTACCACAAATTCTTTCTTCTGCAGCTGCCGATCATCGAGCTCGTATTCTGCGATGTATTTTCTTATAAGGTCAAAATCTGCTTCAGTACAATCTCTGATTTCAACTTGCAAATTGTTTTCTTTATCGGATTCTTGAGAAGGCATGGGAAAAAATTATTTCTTCAGAAGCGAATCAAAGGGAATACGATTGGTTATAGAGCGTCCCAAAGTGACTTCATCGGCATATTCCAGTTCGTCGCCTACTGCAATGCCCCGCGCAATGGCGCTTAGTTTGATATTGAAAGGAGCGATTTTTCTGAAAAGGTAAAAAGCCGTGGTTTCTCCTTCCATAGTGGCGTTGAGCGCCAATATGATTTCGGAAATGGTGTTGTCATTCAGTTTTGACAACAACGTTTCAATGTTCAGATTCGAAGGGGTAATGCCTTCCATGGGAGAAATAAGTCCACCTAAGACATGATAAAGCCCTTTATACAATCCGGTGTTTTCTATGGCCAAAATATCTCTGTAATCCTGTACTACACAAAGAATCTGTTGGTCACGCGAGGGATTTGTGCATATTTCGCAAATCTCCTGTTCCGAAATATTATGGCAGTTTTTACAAAAGCGCAAATCGGTCTTAAGTTGCTGTATGAGTTTGTTTAAATTATCGGTTTGGTGTTTGTCTTGTTTGATAACGTGAAGCACGTAACGCAAAGCCGTTTTTCTTCCTACCCCGGGCAATTGTGCAAAAGCCTCTACGGCTTGTTCTATAATTTTAGAGCTGAATTCCATTTCTTCTACACAAAATTAAAAATTAACTGCTTAGTACAGTGCTTACTTATTCACCCGGGAATTGTTTAGAACTATTCCTTGACCTGTGAAATTCTTTTCTGAATTAGTAAATCTTTGCATTAATTTAAACTACATGTCACCAATTTTACTTTTTACGGTTGTTATTTCTTACTTTTTAATCCTCTTATTTGTTGCCTGGATTACAGGTAGGAATTCAACCAACGAATCGTTTTTTATTGGCAACAAAAGCAGTAACTGGATGCTGGTGGCTTTTGGCATGATTGGTACGAGTCTTAGTGGCGTTACTTTCGTGAGTGTTCCTGGTGGCGTGGGGGCTGGTAATTTTTTCTATTTTCAAATTGTACTCGGGTATTTGCTCGGCTACCTGGTGATTGCGTTTGTCTTAATTCCTTTGTATTACCGCTTAAATCTAACTTCCATATATACCTATCTGGAGAAACGTTTTGGAGTTAACGCACACAAAGTAGGAGCATTCTTTTTCATTTTGTCGAGATTGGTAGGAGCAACCGCAAGGTTGTATTTGGTAATCAGTATTCTGCAGTTATTTATTTTTGATAAACTAGGCATACCGTTTGAATTAACCGCTTTGGTTATTCTAATTCTTATTTTATTGTACACTTTTGAAGGCGGCGTAAAAACCATTATTTATACCGATACCCTGCAAACGACCGGTATGTTGGTTGGTTTGGTTATTTGCATTTACTTTATTGTTAAAGCCATGAATCTGGATTTTGGAAGCGCATTGAGTTTGATGAATGAAAAAGGTTACACCAAAATATTTAATACCGATGTGATGGCAGGCTCGTTCTTTTTAAAACATATCATAGGCGGTATGTTTATTGCCATTGCTATGACTGGTTTAGACCAGGAAATGATGCAGAAAAACATCAGCGTTAAAACCATTAAGGATTCTCAAAAAAACATTCTTTCCTTTTCACTGGTGCTAGTTGTCGTCAACTTTTTGTTTTTGTTTTTAGGTGGTATGTTATATCTCTATGCTGATACCAAGGGTATTAAAGTAGCACCCGATGATTTGTTTCCGACCATTGCCCTGAGTGATACCTTTAGCGGAGCCATTGGCATTATTTTTATTCTGGCGCTTATATCGGCTTTGTTTCCAAGTGTGGACGGTGCTATTACATCTATTACTTCGTGCTTTTGTATTGATATTTTAAATTTAAATAGCAGGGCAGGGGAGGAGAAGGAAAAACGCCGTACTCGCTTAAAGGTACATTTTAGTTTTGCCGTCTTGTTTTTTATCATGGTATTAATTTTTAAAGCCATTAACGATAAACTCATCATTGATTTTATTTTAAAATTTGCCAGTATTACCTATGGTCCTCTATTGGGTTTATTTTCTTTTGGAATTTTAACCAAAAGGCAACTGAATGATAAACTGATTTGGGCAGTTTGTATTATTGCACCATTGCTGGTATTGGGCATTGATGTGTGTTGTAGCCCCGAATGGTACGAGAAAAAGCTGCATGTAAGTATGGGTTTAAAACAACTTTCTGAAAGTATTTTTGGTGGTTACAAAATTGGTAACGAATTAATTTTAATCAACGGAATTTTTACCTTTTTTGGATTGTACTCTATTTCCAAAAAGGATATACAGCATCATGACAGCTTTAACGCAATAAATCTTTCCGGCACGAATGGTTAATTGTTTTTGTTCAAACTTCTGACTTCAGAAAACTTCAATTAAAAATTCTTCAAGCACAATAATTTTAAAATTTTTGTCCCAAACGCGTGTTTGGTAAAAGATCAAATGGGTTCTCCCTTTTGTTCTAGCCTCAATTTTGAATTTGACTGTGATAGGATCTCCGGGTCTGATTGTCTTTAAAATTTTTTCATCCATGTCTAGTTTTTGAACAGAAACAACTCCCTCATTATCATCCTTAAATAACAATTTAAGACCCGCAGAGCCCTGATTTTCGAATTCAACTTCAAAGAAGTCGTTTATTGCAAGTTTTTTTAATGTTGTCATGTGTTTCTTTAAAAAGGGCATCAGCTTTCTTTATTGCTGATGCCCAAAATTGTTATTTCATTTATGTTTTTTGATTGCTAATATTTCCAAAAATTAACCATCTTTTGCGTGATTATAAACGATTGGACGGTGGCATCGCTAGCCACAAATACCACTATAAGTCTTCCGTTAGGGTCTGTAACTGTAAATGTACTACCAAAATAAACCGGACCCACGGCAATATTTTGGGCACCCGGTGACGCAATTCCAGTTGTACCCGATGTTCCGTCTTGATATATTTGATTTATTGTTAACGAAGTAGATGAATTATTTGTTATATTAAAGTTTGAAACCATTCTTCCGTTGGTAGGTAAGGCCCTTAAACCGGGATAGCTCTTTAAATTGTTAGTTTTAGCTAAATCCATGGCAGCCTATGAAACCGAGACACTTTGGTTAGCGTTACCATTATTTACATAAACAAGTACAATATTATTGAGCTTGTTACGTATTACATTTACTCCATTAAAAAGTGCATTATTCGTATTTTTACTTTGATTAGGATTTAGATTATTACTTGAAATTCCTAACCACCAATTTTGATCCCCGGGATTAAAAAAGAGCATATCCGATTTTCCGCTTCCCGCAAAATCCCCTACAATGGCCTGTAAGCGATGACGCTACACGCGATTTGATGATTGCTTTTTATGGCGCTTGGACAAAATCCGGTAATCTT
>CALMND010000339.1 GCA_937868565.1 uncultured Bacteroidota bacterium
GTGCAAATATAAAACTACCTTGCGGTTTAAGCAATTAATTTTGTCTGTTAGTCACAGCTAGTTCTATTTCTTTAACAGTGATATCATCGAGGTTTTTCAAATACACATAAATACTGTTAAATACCCGTTGAGAAGGAAAGCATTCAACGTTTAATTCCGTAGCACACCATTTGTTGTATTCAAACAACAAGTTACTTTCCTTTTGCTGGCAAAAATGACGCTGAAATAGTGGGAGATTATTGTAGATATTGCTGTTAATGTTGATTCGAACGGCTCTGGTGTTACCACTTTTAAAGTTTGAGGATAAATAATCCGGCCAAAAACCTTTTTTATTAAAGAAAGGCATAATTACAAAAAACAAAAAAACAGGATAAGATAGAGGCATTTTGAATAAATAGGTTGGGCTAAAATAACGTTGTTTGGTTTTACCTGAAAACAAAAAAATACTCATACAAGCAAATGGTAAATTGCTGAACCAAAGCGAATAGCTATAGTTTTGTGACGACGGGAAGAGCAGTATTAAAAGAAATAAATGCATCAAAACCACGAGACTAATGGCAAGATATCGTATCGTGGGAATGATTAAACCTATACCTACAAATATTAATAAGTAGGGCACAAATAGCCCCATTCTAACTAAAAATCCAAATTGTCTATCACTCACTATTTGTTTTAGTGGCGAGATAATTTTCTCAAAATCTGTGTTAACAAAGTGAGGATTAAGTTGACTAATTCCGCAAAAAAAATAAACAGAAGCAAAAATTATTTGAAGCAGTATGAAATATCCGGTGAACTGATTTGAATCATCTACACGTCCGTTATAAAAAACAAATACAAAAAGCATAGAAGTGTATATGTAAAACCATGGTTGAATACGATTAACATCTCCAAGCACTAAAAACAAACTAACGGTGATCGCTAAAGAAATAATTAAACGCAATCTGACAACGAACAAAGACGACATCAGGAGTATAATAAGGAGGATTACAAAAAATATATCGAACGGAGCGGCTGGTCTTAAATTTTCAAAAACAGGAGAATACGGGAAGCTGCGGTGCCCTCCCCATAAATTAAATGTTAAAAGTAAAGATATTACCAAAGATAAAGTAAGTGTTATCCTCACCAACTTCATACGCTGGGGTATGTTTATTTGCAGACCTTCTATCATATTTGTTTTAACCTCCCGGCACAAAAAAAGTATTTTTTATAGTAAACTTCCTCAATTGTATTAATTATTACACCTTTGCTTGTGCTAGCATGCACAAAATAATTATCCTTTAAGAAAACACCTACATGTGTAACCTTATTGCCATTGATTTTAAAGAAAAACAAATCCCCCTCTTTCGCATCTTCATATCCAATTTGACTGCATTGATTGAACATTTCACCCGCTGTCCGAGAAAGTTTTTTGCCATAAACATGATCATATAAAATTGAAGCAAAACAACTACAATCTACCCCGGATTTTAAACAACCACCATATTGATAGGGCACACTGTACCATTCATTTACGAAAGAGTACAATTTACTACCTTTAATTTCTTTAGATGTAAGACCTAATTTTTGCTTTAAAACCAGCGAACCATCACTGTTAGCGGTTGTTGATGCAGACGGAGGTGGTAAAGTTTTATGCTCCTTTTTTATTGAGATGTCTTTTCTAACGCCGATAAGCTCCTTTTGTTTGTGTTTGCACGCACTAACACAAATCATCAAAACTAGTAGTAACAGGGAAATATTTATGGAAACCTTCAATTGAGATAAAAGTACCGGTTAAGTAGATGTCTGTTACAAGGTTATAAGTAGAATTGTGTACAGGTCGCTGTTAATTCAATTTTTAATAACAAACCCTTCCTTTTTGGCCTAAAAAGCCTATTTTTAAGTCCTGTTTAGGTTCTTAACATGGAAGATATTTCGCTAAAGTCAACAACTGTGAAGACAAAAATACCTCTGGAAATATTAAAAAAGGCATTTGAATTAATGTGCACTGCTAAAAGTATGACCGAACTTTACGAGGCTAAAAAGGAGATTACTGCAAAATATGTTCACGCAACTAGCCGTGGGCATGAAGCTGTTCAAATAGCCCTTGGCTTGCAACTATTACCCCAAGATTTTTTAAGTGCATATTACCGCGACGATAGTATCTTACTGAGCATTGGGATGCGTCCCTTTGATTTAATGTTGCAGCTTTTGGCTAAACGTAACGACCCTTTTTCAGGTGGAAGGACTTACTATTCTCATCCAAGCTTACGCCGTGATGATATGCCGAAAATTCCCCATCAATCAAGTGCTACTGGTATGCAGGCCATTCCCACCACAGGGATAGCTATGGGACTTCAATACCTTGAAAAAAACAAAATGAGTAAAAATTACCAGGGATTAAATCCTGTGGCGGTCTGTTCATTGGGCGATGCAAGTTGTACAGAAGGAGAAGTTTCGGAAGCTTTTCATATGGCTACGCTTAAACAACTGCCTATTTTATATTTTGTTCAGGATAATGAATGGGACATTAGCGCGCATGCCAGTGAAATTCGCTCACAAGATATCAGTCAATATGCCAAGGGTTTTATAGGGCTTGAAACACGTTGTATTGATGGAACTGATTTTATATTAAGTTTTAATACAGTAAAAGAATGTCTCGAAATAATACGTAAGGAAAGACGTCCAATGCTTATCCATGCCAAAGTGCCTTTGCTTAACCATCATACGAGCGGAGTAAGAAAGGAATGGTATAGAGATGATCTAGTAGAAGCAGAAAAAAAAGACCCGCTACCTCGCTTGAAAAACCAGTTGATTATTGCAGGTTTAAGCGCTGAGCTGATAACGGAAATGGAAGAAAAGGCGAGAAACTTGGTCGAAGATGATTATAAAGAAGCAATAAAAGAAGAAGATCCCTTGCCCGAAGATCTCTTTACGCATGAATTTGCGCCAACCCCCATTACTCAAGAAAAGGGAAACCGGAACCCAAAAGGAAAAGAACCAACCGTTATGGTAGACAGCGCCCTTTTTGCAATACGCGAGCTAATGGCTAAGCATCCAGAATGCCTGTTGTACGGACAAGATGTGGGTGCCCGCCTTGGCGGTGTATTCAGGGAAGCAGCGACACTTGCACAACAATTTGGTGATCATCGTGTTTTTAACACACCGATACAGGAGGCCTTTATTGTAGGCTCAACGGTTGGTATGAGTGCGGTTGGTTTAAAACCAATTGTGGAAGTGCAATTTGCA
>CALMND010000340.1 GCA_937868565.1 uncultured Bacteroidota bacterium
CCCCCAACTAGTACTGGCTTTTTAATATCGAATTTTTTGCAAAAATTAATCGCGCTTATGATGTCCTTTACTTTATCAGCATGTAAATACAAATTGGCCTGACCTGCAAACAAAGGTCGCATGGCTTCAAAACGAATATTTTTTTCCGCAACCGGCGCTGTGTTACTATATGCTTTTGCATCTGAAAAAAACTTTTCGAGGTAGTTCATTTCCTCGGTATATTTTTTGTTTGCACTTTTACTCAAACCTTCTTCTTCAGAAAATCTTACTACATTTAATCGCGGAAAATTAAGATGAATGCCATCATCCGCTTTTAAAACCGCATCTTCCCAGTTCCAACCTTCCAAAGCCATAATAGAAGAAGATCCGCTTATCAGTCCTCCCCGAGGAGTTGCTTGTGTGTAAAGTATTCCATTTGTCTTAATGGTTGGAATAATTAAATTGTCTGTATTGTATGCGATCAAAGCACGGATGTGTGGATTTATATATCCGACCTCGGCAAAATCTAAAGTGGCACGAACTGCTTCGGCATCGTGCAAACCAAGAATATTATTGGTGTTAATTAATCCCGGATAAATATGTTTACCTTGTAAATCAATAACCGTATCGTAAGCTTTGTAATTTAATTTTAAACCTCTGGTTTCGCTTACTGTCTCAATTTTGTCTTTGTTAATGACGACAAGACTTCCTTCAATAACCTTGCCATTACCTACGTGTGCAGTAGCATTCAGCAAAGCAATATGTGTGTGATTTTTTTGGGAATACGCAGAAATAGAAACGAAAAGCGTTAATAGGATTACTGGGATGTGTTTTAGGTTCATTATCGTTTTCATTTTATCTATCTATGCCCTGTTAATTCTTCTTCAATGCCTTCAATGGTATTACAATGGTATAAACGTTGTGATTTTGATTGAGGTTTCACCGTTTTACTTCCTTTTTGTTTTTCTACCAAAAGTTTGGCAACAATACGTGCTTTTTCTATTTTGACGTATTCTCTTAGTTTAGAATCTTCTTCTCTGTCAAAATAAATCTGTCCGTCAATAATTGTTTTATCGGCTTTGGCATACACACTCAATGGATTGTCCGTCCACAAAACCAAATCGGCAACTTTTCCAACTTTAATGCTTCCTACTTTATCATCGATATGCAACATCCTCGCCGGATTTAAAGTAACCAATTTCAATGCTTCTATTTCGCTAAGTCCACCATACTTAATCGCTTTCGCGGCTTCCTGATTTAAGCGGCGCGCCATTTCTGCGTCATCACTATTCATTGAAACGTTTACTCCGACTTTGGTGAGTATCGCTGCATTGTATGGAATAGCTTCCATTACTTCATTTTTATAAGCCCACCAATCAGAAAAGGTAGAAGCACTTACTCCGTGAGCTTTCATTTTATCGGCTACTTTATAACCTTCGAGAATGTGCGTAAACGTGTTTACTTTGAAACCAAAACTATCGGCCACGTGCATGAGCATATTTATCTCACTTTGCACATAACTGTGGCAGGTAATGAAACGTTTTTTATTCAAAATTTCTGCCAAGGCTTCTAATTCTAAATCGCGTCTGAAGGACGTTACTAGGTTTCTATCTGTAGACTTAATTAAACTCTTTTGCTGTTTATCGTACTCTCTTGCCCGGGTAAAATAATCTTTGTAAACCTGTTCTACACCCATTCTCGACTGTGGAAATCTGACTCTTGCATTATCGCCCCAATTACTTTGTTTTACGTTTTCACCCAAAGCAAATTTTATGAATTCATCGGCTTTTTCGTATTTCATTTCTTCTGCCCCATGTCCCCAACGTAGTTTAATGATAGCGCTTTGTCCTCCGATAGGATTAGCGGAGCCATGTAATAATTGAGCGGTTGTAACTCCTCCTGATAATTGCCTGTATATGTTTATGTCTTCAGGATTAATCACATCCCCCATTCTTACTTCTGCACTGCTTGCCTGAGCCCCTTCGTTAACTCCGGCTGTTAAAGCAATGTGACTGTGTTCGTCAATAATTCCCGGAGTAAGGTGTTTGCCTTTAGCATTGATTATTTTAGCGAAAGCCAAATTAGGAGCGTCAATATTGGGGGCTATGCGCACAATTTTACCATCAACCACATAGACGTCGTATTCGCTTAAAACAGAATCGCTATTGTTCGTCCAGACAGTAGCGTCTTTAATTAAGATAGCCGAATAACGATTTTTGAATTTGTTCCAGGCATCTTTAAATAAGGTAGTTTCGTCAGCTAGCGGCTCTCCATATGCCGTAAATGGGTATATGACTTTACCCAAATTAAGCTCTGCTTTTTTCTTTGCTGGGGTAGCTTTTTTGACTGTATCCACCATCGAAGTGTAAATCAATTGAAACGGAAACCAATCTCCGTTTGCCCATTGTCCAGTACCTTCAAAGCGTTTGGTTTCTTTATTGTAGTTACCATTGGCTCTAACCATACTTAAGGAATCACTAGGAAAGCTAAAGTTAATCTGGTTATTGATGAAATTATAATTCATTGTCTTTTTGCTCGTGTCAATCGTGATTTGCGCCTTAGGTTTGGCTATATCTCCGGTAAACTTGACCTGATAAGTTTTTGAAGGCGTTGAGAGATTATAATTTCCTCTAATGTCGGCTACTTCCAAATCTGCATAGATGTTGGGCTCTCCAACCACCCAGTGCTGCAAGATGGATGCATCTTCCTCAAAAATGGATCTATCGCTAATAAAAAAATTCGCATAGTACCCCGCTTTAAGAGCACCAATTTTGTTTGACGCATTTATAAATGAAGCTGGATTTTCCGTTAAGGCCATTAAAGCCATTTTTTCTGAAAGCCCATATTGAATAGCCTTGCGAATGTTTTTTAGAAAATTACTTTTATCCTTTAAATCCGAGGTTGTAAAACAAAATGGAACTTTATTTTTCTCCAACACACCTGGATTTGTCGGCGCCAATTCCCAATGCTTTAATTCCGCTAAAGTGATGGATTCCGCATCTAAAGGATCTTCAACGTCATAAGCTTCAGGAAAGTTAACCGGAATAATAAATTTTAAATTTAAGTTTTGAATATCGTTGATCCTTTGGTACTCATTGCCACCACCCTTTAATATGTATTTTACATTAAACTCCTTACCTACTTTTGCACCACGTAAACAGTTGAATTTATCATTGGCTTCAAAAATAGAAGGCAGTTTTTGTAGTTGATTAAATTCATCTAAGGTGATATTGAATTCACTATTGCTATTTTGAGAATACCAGGACGCATCGTAATATGTTTGCCGCAACAAAGCGATACCACCTGTTAAAGAACTTGGATAATCCTGAGTAGATGAACCTTTACTAAAAGAATAAAATCCGGCGGCTTTATCTATGATGATGCTTTCGTTATCACGAGCGTTGTTTAGATTAACCAAAACACCACTTCCCCTCACAACGCCGTCTTTAATGCAAGACAATACAGTTGCAAACCCTATTTTTTTAAGTTCT
>CALMND010000341.1 GCA_937868565.1 uncultured Bacteroidota bacterium
GGTAACACTCCCTGCTTTGGTTACGCACACAGCATGGAATTAATGGCCAAATGTGTGAAAGCGGTTTTGGATTCTTTGCGTTTAAAAAAATATGTTTTAATAGGGCACAGTATGGGCGGTTATGTTTCTCTAGCTTTTGCTGATTTATATCCCGATCATTTGAGAGGCTTATGTTTATACCATAGCACAGGATATGCAGATACTGAAGAAAAGAAAAGAGACCGCCTGAGGGCCATTAACTTGGTGAAAACAAATAAAACTGTTTACACTAAAACAACTATTCAAAATTTGTTCGCTACAAAAAATTTGAAATATTTGAGGGAGGAAGTTGCTTTTGCGGGAAACATCGCTAAACAAACCAGCAAACAAAGCATTATTGCAGCTTTGCATGGTATGCGCGACAGACCAGCCAGAGATTTATTGTTGGGATGGGTGCAATATCCGGTTATGATGGTGATTGGAGAGTTAGACAATGTTTTGCCTTACGAACAGTTATTGGAACAATCGGAAATGATTCGTGATAAAAGTATTTTATATCTTGAACACGATGGACATTTTGGCTTTTTGGAGTCACCACGGCAAAGTAATAAAGCATTGAGAAGATTTTTGAGAAAGTGTTTCCGATAAGTTTTTCTACCACCAAGACCTAATCGCACTAGGGTTCACTATGAGTTGTTTTTTGGGCTACTTATTTAAGGGGAAATTGTTTTTGTCGCTGGTTACAGGCATTTCTCAGTGTTCTTTAGTGAACAAAGTGTTTTAATGATTTTATAATCTCCTCTATTTTATAATCGGTTGATACCCAATTAATTTTCACGCCTTCTTTTTCCATTTTGCGAAACCAGGTCATTTGCCTTTTAGCGAATTGAAAAATAGCGGTTTGAAGTTGTGTTGTTAAGCCCTCTTTGGAAATTTTCCCTTCCAGAAACAGGGAGACAAATTTGTATTCTAAGCCTAAAATTTCAAGACGCTGATGGCTGAGTCCGTTATTTATTAAACTTTCCACTTCCTCAACCAATCCGTCATTCAAACGTTGTTTTAGGCGTTCTGAAATTCTTTTTTTTCTTTCTTCGTTGTTGAGAGAAATACCAATGTATAAAGGCTTATAGGGCAATTCGCTCTGAGTTGTAAAAAAATTATTTTTAGTTCTGTAATCAGCTACTTCTATTCCGCGTATTATTCTTTTTTTTGAATTCAAATCCACATGATTTGTAAGTTCGTTTGGAAAATGTTGGATTCTTAAAAGGAGTTCCTCTTTTGAAAGTTCATTGAGTTCCCTTCTTAAATCATCGTTTTCTTCTATTTGTGTGAAGGAAAAATCCTTTCTTAAAGCATCCAGATACATACCGGTTCCTCCACAAATAACTGGCATTTTTTTTCGGGATAGGACATAACTAAAACTTTTTTCTAGTTCCTTGATAAATTGATGCAAAAAGAATTGTTCGGATGGTTCACAAATATCAATAAGATGGTAAGGGATTTGGTGCCCATTTACTACGTACTCGCCCAAATCTTTTCCGGTTCCGAGATTCAGATGTTTATATACCTGTCTCGAATCCGCGCTGATAATTTCTCCGTTTAGTTGATAAGCCAAACGGCAGGCCAGTCGGGTTTTCCCGCTGGCAGTCGGTCCTAAAACTACTATGCAATTGTTGTTGAAAAGCATGAATTTAAAGTTTATAAATCAGTTTTATGTTCCCTGCATTTTGGACGAGATAAAATTTATCTTTTTCATAAATGCAATTTTTGTCTTTCACAAGTTGACGCTCAAATGTTTTTTTGGATACCAGAAAATAATTGGCTTCCGTCTCGCTATGTTTCTTAAAACCAGCTTTTATGAACGAACCGCCATCACTCCATTGTTTATCCACGTATGTCATGATATCACCAGCTTTTTTTATTCGGCAAAAGTTTTTTATGAGTTTGCTTAAGCCGCCTATTACCGTTATACCACTTTTACAACAAAAGCGAATTAATTCAAACGATTGTTTTCCTGTTGGTAAA
>CALMND010000342.1 GCA_937868565.1 uncultured Bacteroidota bacterium
AAAGAGCGCCGGTTTGATGTAAGGCACCCATAATTACCAGAACCTGATACAATAAAGTTAACACGCCCAAAATAAATTGAATAGTGATCCCATAAACCAAAAGTGTTATTCCAAAATTTTGCCGGGCATTTAAATTTAATTTATTGGAACGTCCCCAAATAATACACACCAAAACAACCAAAAACACGGCAATGGTACGATGCATAAACTGTATACCACTGGCATTTTCAAAAATATTCTCAGCCAAAGTTTCTTTCCAATAAACTTGTTCAGGCATCCAATCCTCACCCATTTTTGGCCAGGTATTAAAAATGTGCCCAGGTCTTATTTTAGAGGCATTCCCATCCACATAACCCGCCGTAAATGCTCCATAAATTATCTGGCAAATAAGCACGACAAAAAAAGTAAGTGTCCAGAATTTTAACTTACCACCATTTGTTTCTCCAGTTTCTTCTCTTGGAAACATGAGACGAAGCGCAAACCAAAAAGTAAAAGCAAACAATGTAAATGCACTCATTAAATGTGTAGCCAAACGGTAATGACTTACAGCTGGCTTCTGCTGTAGGCCGCTGTATACCATCCACCAGCCAATGACTGCTTGCATGGTTCCCATCAAAAACAAAAGACCAAAACGAGGCCACATATTTTTGGTAATTTTCTTTTTAATTAGAAAATAAACAAACCCAATGGCGAAAACATACATCATTATTCGCCCAACCATACGGTGCACATACTCCCATAAAAAAATGGGTTTAAACTCTTCAAGAGTCATGGTATTGTTCACTTTAATAAATTCAGGACTTTGTTGGTATTTTTCAAAGCGTTCCTGCCACATAGATTGATTCACTGGAGGAACAGAGCCCATAAAACTCCAATCCGTAATAGAAAGTCCTGAATGTGTAAGCCGCGTTAAACAACCAATTACAACCATCACGTAAATTAAAAAACAACCGGTAAGAAGCCAGTAAATAATCTGTTTGTGTGATGAATTTGAGATAGTACCCATATATTAATGCAGCCCGCAAATTTAAAAGGAATTTAGATAGGAAAGAACGAGAAAACAAAAAAGTTGTGCTTAAGAACTATGGGGATAGTTTCAGGATAAAATCGAGGGCGGCGCTTCTAATTTTAAGGAATATAATATGGCCCAATAGTAATAGGTGTGCCAGTATTGCGCACCACGCCTTCAATATCACGAATGTATACCTTCGCGTCATTTTTGGCTTGGAGATTGTCAAAGCCTTTTATTCTCGTCTCACCCGTCTCAGTTTCGAATTTATAATTTGCCAGATCCTTATATTTTAAAGGATTGTTAGACACCCTCACATTGTAAAACCTATTGGTGTCGCTCGTTGAGATGCTGGTTTTCAACCAGCAATTGCTAAACCTTATAAATTGAACACTATTTGTATCTTTAGTTGTTTTTAAATCCAAATTAATTTCGTTATCCCTTTTTCCATCAACAATGCAATTGCCAAAATAAACGATATTCGGCAGCACTTGCTGCGTAGTATAATTATTAATATTAATCGCTGGTTTCTCACGAGGTTTATCTTTCTCCCAAAAATTAGAAAAAGTGCAGTGATAAAAACTATACTCACCACCCAAAAGAATATTCAGGCTGTACTCCTGGCAATTACTTATAATATTATTCCCTCCGTCAATTTTATAAGCCAGCGCGTACAAACCCCACATACTCATGTTTTGTATGCGTGTGTTCGTAATTTTAAGTCTGCCTGCACCTCCAATTGTATTTCCAAGAACCTCGGCCTGCACGCCAATAAAGCCATTTTTTATGATAGCATAATTAATCACATTATTATCACTTCCCTCGTTAATCCATATTCGATCCCATTGTCCTGGTTCATCGGCATAATCCTTTTCTCTACGCACTCCCTGAAAAGTAACTTCATTTCCCTTCTTTCCCAGTACTTGAATCTCTCCCCCCGGCAATACCCAAATACCGGCCAAAGCATTCAAAAACACCTTTGTTCCCTCAGGTATAATAAATTTTTGAAGAGAGTCCACCACCAGATAACCATAAATAACATGCGGTTTATCATTTTTCCACGTAAACACTTTACCATTAGCTGTGTAGGAATTTTTAAGCGTGTCAACATACGAATAGGTCAAATATCTTCCATCTTTAAGCTTAATAGCTTCTTTTGCGAAATGATAATAGGCATCTTGCCCCCAAGCTTCCAATGGTAAAGTTTGTTTATTCCCATTCACAAATACATGAATAGCATCACTTATAATCATTGGAGTATTAACGTTTGTTGGATTTACATTCACCTGTATGAAAACATAAATACTGTCATTGGCTGCTATTTCAATGTCAGAAAAAGATGTGCCCTTGGCTCCATCTACATTAATAATAAAGGAAGAACTGTTACCGCCCTGAAGTTCAATACTAGAAATTTTAATACGTTGGCTGTTCTTATTACGTATGCGGATGTTTTTTGTGGCCGAACCCAGAGTCGTAAAAACGGTATCAAACAAAACAGAGTCTTGAGAAAATTGAATTTTATCGGCAACATTCAGCGTTAACTTGTCTTTCTTACAGTCGGAAAAAGTCAAAAGGATAATTACTACCGAAAAAAAAGAAACTATTTTAAGCAAGACATTCACAAATTGTAAATATACAACGCAAAAACCTGAAAAATAGTATGCTCAGACAATATTTACGGTTCTCTAAAGCAATAAAATTATCTACTCAGACACTATAATTTTTCGCCCATTCTCTATGCCACCTAGCCTTGAACTAATAAAATAAACGCCGATAGGCAAATTGTTTATAACAAGAGTTCTGTTATTTCTGTCATTTAATTCTATATCCCTTATTTGTTCACCCAAGGCGTTATATAAAATTAAACTAAGGTCAGAATCTGATTTAACTGTGAACCTACCATTGTTCGGATTAGGATATATAAGAACAGATGTATTAGATGAAATTTGCTCCCCGATACCCTGACAAACATTTACCTTTATCTGAACGGTTGCGGTACGAGAACAACCGTTAGCATCAGTGCCTAAAACCGAATAAGTGGTGGTTATAGTTGGCGTAACTTTAATGGAAACTGAAGCGGCCGAAGTACTCCACAAATAGGTGCCTGCTCCCGCCGCCGTTAGCGTAGACGCTTCATTTCGACAAATAGTAGGTTTATTCGCGGTGGCTGTAACACTCGGATTTTGATTGACATTTACCTGAATTGTATTTACAGTTACACAATTTAAATTACCATTAATGGTTGTTGCTGTAACGGTGTAACCGGTTGTTGATGTTGGACTCACTACCTGAACACTCGCACTAGGCAGACCATTCGCCCAAACATAGCTGTTGGCTCCGCTTGCAATTAAAGTAGAACTGGAACCACTACAGATTGTGGGATTAGAATTGGACAGCGTTACACTTGGCGTGAACACCGAAACGGTAATAGTACTGGTAGTAACGCAAGAATTGTTGGGATTGGCACCCATCAACGTATAGGTTGTTGCTGTTGCAGGAGTATCCGTCAAAACAGCACCGTTTACATTACCGGGATTCCAAGTGTAAGACGTCGCACCGCTGGCAGTTAAATTAACCTGACTACCCACGCAAATAATTTGTCCACTTGCTACAATGCCTATGCTGGGACCAGAATTAACTATTACCACCTGACTAGCCAAAGATTTACAGCCAACCGAGTTGCTTGCTACGACCGAGTACAGAGTAGCCGCATTTGGAGTCCCAGTGATAACGTTTCCTGACAGATTACCCGGATTCCAAGTGTAACTTATACCCCCACTCGCCGTCATGCTTACGGCTGCGCCTGAACAAATAGTAGAACCTGTTGATATAATATTTACAGTGGGAACAGGTAATGCCACTAATGTTAGATTAGCAACACCAGAACAGGTACCGTCTGAAGTGCTAACCGTGTATATCGTTGTTACACTAGGATTTACAGCAATAATAGCCCCCGTAATGCCAAAAGGTTGCCAGGTATAACTAGTACCTGGGGAAACCGCTGTTAGCGTTGCCGGACTTCCGGCGCATATTATTGTTGGAGAACTTATGGCACTCAACGGTAAAGGCGAAATGGATATGGTTGCAACAGCTGTAGTTGTGCCACAGCCATTTTGACCAGATACAGTATAAGTATTTGTTACAGTAGGTGTAAATGACACACCGTTAATTACATTGTTTGTCCAAGTATAGCTAAGTGCCCCGCTGGCGGTTAACGTAGCTGTTTTACCCAAACAAGTAGAATTTGTGCTGCTAACAACCGATAAAACAGGAACTCCGCTACTAACCGTAACGGTAAGAACTTGAGACGAAACGCAACCAACGGAATTGGTTCCTGAAGCCGTATACGTTGTTGTTACATTAGGATTAACTGCAATACTACTGGCATTTGAACCGTTACTCCACGTATAACTCACCATACCACTGGCTGTTAATATGGCCGTTGAGCCGTTACAAATTGCCGTGGGTGTTGCAATTGCTGAAACACCATTACCATTAAAATTATAAGTTAATATCACTAAACCGTTACCAACGCGCGTTGCCGGAGTAAACGTAGGAGTAGTTAAAGTGCCTGTCCATGAAGACCCACCACCCCCACCGGCATTACTATTAAGGCCGCCCGAAGCGCCTCCCCCACCATAGTAGCCTCCACCACCACCGCCAGGTCCGGTTGGACCTCCACCGTTACCACCTATACCCAAAACACCATTTCCACCCGTGAGATATCCGGAGTTAACTCCACCAATTCCTCCACTATTAAATCCACCGCCGCCACCTGCGCCACCATTATTACTTCCGTTTCCCGTTCCTCCGGCTCCGCCATTAAGGCCTCCAGCCACTCCGCCAACAGGAGCAATCTGACCATTTGCTCCTATTCCCGCACCACCACCAAAAAAATTAGCGCCTACCGCCGTTCCTGCACCACCGCCACCGCCAGGGGCACTAGGGTTGGTTGACCCTCCGCCTCCGCCACCTCCTGCAACCACCACTCTGTCTAATAAGGTAGCAGGCGCTACTCTAATATCCGAAGCTCCGCCACCGTTTCCGGCAGGCGGAGATGCTGACAGCCCTCCACCATTAAATCCTGCTTGACCACCAACGTTAATACTTAAAATTTGTCCGGCCGTAACTCCCATAACACCTTTCACAGCTCCACCAAGACCCGCAGTTGAAGTACCGGCAGTACCTTGTGCACCCCACAACTCCACAGTCATAAAAGAAACACAAGGTGGAACAACAAAAGTTTGTGTGGCACCAGTGAAACTAAAAGTTTGACTGATTTGACCAATTAACGTGTTGTTTAAACTTAGTGAGAAGAAAACTAACGCTAACAACGTTGACGTGTACTTTTTACGAACTGGATTCATAATTATTACTTTTTTTAATGACGTTAATACATAGTTTTAACCTAATTAGGCTCTACATTAATACGAATTTGATTGGGGACCTAGTAAATGTATTTAAAAAAAATAACGATAGCAAATTTTTTGAACAAAATAAATCGCTGCAACAGCTAACTATCACCTCAATGGATTTTTAGCCCTAGTAGAAAGAACTAAATGTTAATGCGTTGCATTTTATGAAATTGAAGCCTGAGACCAAAATTAATGAAATAAAAATTGTGAGTTCTTGGCAGGAAGCCTATTTTTGTGGCAATTATAATAATAAACATGGCGAATTTTGATTTGATAATGCCCAAAATGGGAGAGAGTGTGGCAGAAGCTACAATTATTAAATGGACTAAAAATGAAGGTGATAAAATTAAAATTGACGAAACGGTATTGGAAATAGCCACTGATAAGGTGGATAGTGAAATTCCTTCGCCATTTGAAGGGGTTCTTTTAAAACGTCTTTTTAAAGAAGGTGACGTGGTGCAAGTGGGTACAGTTATTGCAACCATTGGCAGCGAAGCTGGTGCGGTTGCAAGCCAAAGCCCTATACCTGCAACTCCTGAAGTTAAAGCAAATACCGAAACGCCTGTGGTTGTTCCAAGCACAGCACCTAATGTTGCACCAACAAATTACAGCGCTTCGGATAAGTTTTATTCTCCCCTTGTAAAGAGTATTGCTAAAGAAGAAGGTATTTCCCTTGCTGAACTCGATACTATTAAAGGCAGCGGACAAGAGGGACGCGTTACTAAGGCAGATATTTTAGCATATATTCCAACCAGGAGCAAACCAAGCTCTGCTTCCACCGCTCCAAAAACAGAAAACAAACCAACAGCCACAGTAAATGCAGGGGAATATGCTGTCATCGTGAATCGTCCCGCGGTGTCCATCGGCGCCGGAGATGAGATCATAGAAATGGATCGCATGCGTAAAATGATTGCCGAAAATATGGTGATGAGCAAACACGTGGCACCGCATGTAACGTCATATGTAGAAGCTGATGTTACCAATTTGGTGATGTGGCGTGATAAAGCTAAAAAAGAATTTGAAAAACGTGATGGCGAAAAACTAACCTTTACCCCACTCTTTATAGAGGCAGTAGCCAAAGCCATTAAGGATTTTCCGTTGATTAATGTGTCGGTTGACCAAACCCAGACAAAAATAATCAAACATAAAAACATTAACATCG
>CALMND010000343.1 GCA_937868565.1 uncultured Bacteroidota bacterium
GGCGGTCAGAAGCAAGGGTGATGCATATAGAGACTACCAAAAAACTACCAGTGCGTTTGTTCCATGGTTCAAAAAAACAACTTAACATTTTTCAAGCTATTTTTTAAATTTCACACTTAACTCCTTCCTTCTCCGTTCATGTGGTATAATACCCTCTTAGAAAAAAACAGAATACCTGACTTCCTTATCCGAATTGGCATCCGTCGTCTGCTCAAGCAACGTTTAGAGGATGAGAATAAAGGGAGTCCGGAAGCACAAACTGACCATCTTCGAAAACTAATTGATGAACTTAATGCCTCGCCAATTGCCTTGAACACTTTAGAAGCAAATGAACAGCATTACGAAGTGCCCACAGAATTTTACACCTACTGTCTCGGAAATCACCTTAAATATAGCAGTGGTTATTGGAAAGAAGGCGTTACGTCTATCGATATATCGGAAAAAGACATGCTTGAATTAACCTGCCAACGCGCGCGACTAGAAAATGGCCAGGATGTCCTGGAGCTAGGCTGTGGCTGGGGTTCACTCTCCTTATTCATGGCAGAAAAATACCCTAAAAGTAGCTTTACTGTTATTTCAAATTCCAGAACTCAAAAGATATACATCGATGAAACAGCGCGGCAACGGCAACTAGCCAACCTTCGAGTGCTGACTATTAATATAAATGACTTAGAACTTGACATGACTTTTGATCGCGTTGTTTCTGTGGAGATGTTTGAGCATATGCGCAATTACCAAAAGCTTATGCACTTGATTTCTTCTATGCTTAAGCCTCATGGCAAACTTTTTGTCCACATATTTACACATAAAGAGTTTGCTTATAAATTTGAAGTAAAGGACGAAAGCGACTGGATGAGTAAATATTTTTTCACAGGCGGGATCATGCCCAGCAATGACTTGTTGTTGCATTTTAACCAACACCTTTTGCTCGATGAACGCTGGATTGTTAATGGCCTGCATTACAGTAAAACCTCTGAAGCTTGGTTAACAAATATGGATTCCCATAAAAAAGAAATTCTTCCCCTTTTTGAAAAAACATACGGCAAGCATGAATCCCTCAAATGGTGGGTTTACTGGCGAATTTTTTTTATGGCCTGTGCTGAACTCTGGCGTTACAATAAAGGTGAAGAATGGATGGTCTGTCACTACTTATTTAAGAAAAAAGATATTTAAAAAAAACATGGATAACTTAGCCATCATAGGTACCGGAATCGCCGGAATGGGAGTTGCTCATCACCTCCATAATCGATACAATATCACTCTATTTGAACAAAACAACTATGTTGGTGGACATACAAATACTATCGGTATTGACGAGGGTGATAGAAAAGTTTTTATGGACACTGGCTTTATGGTCTTTAACTTTGAAACCTACCCTCATCTTTGCAAACTTTTTAAAGAAATAAATGCTCCTATAAAAAAAACAGAAATGTCTTTTAGCGTGCAGTACAAGCCTAGCGGGCTTGAGTATTGTGGATCTGGAATTAACGGTCTTTTTGCCCAAAGAAAAAACTTTTTTAATATTCAACACATAAGAATGTTGCTTGAAATTTCGAGATTTAATAAAACAAGTGTTGAAATTTTAGACAACCCAAAATACGAACAGTACTCCTTAGCTGAGTACATGAAAGAGTTTAAATTTAGTGACAACATGCTATGGAAGTATCTAGTCCCAATGAGCTCAGCAGTTTGGAGTACTCCAATGGATAAAATGCTAAGTTTTCCGGCTATGACCTTAATACGTTTCTTTAAGAACCATGGTTTTTTAGGCTTAAATAGCCAACATCAATGGTATACGCTTGAAAATGGAAGCCAATCATACAGGGAACTATTGATTCGACCTTTCAAAGAAAGAATTCAGACTAACGTCAAAGTCATAAAAGCAATGCGTAAAGACGACCATGTAAATTTAATATTTGAGAACGGAACAAGTTCAACTTTTGATAAAGTCATTTTTGCTTGTCACGCCGACCAGACGCTGAGAATTCTGGAAAACCCTACCGCGGATGAGAAACGTATCCTCTCCACGTTTAAGTATCAAAAAAATAAAGCAACGGTGCATACTGACGAATCTGTGATGCCCACAATTAAAAAAATATGGAGTAGTTGGAACTATAAAATTGAGGAACGCTACGATGAGATGATCCCAACAACCATATACTGGATGAACAGCTTACAACAAGTAAGCAAGAGAAAAAATTATTTTGTATCCATAAATGCGCTTGCAAAAAGTATAAACCCTGAATTAATTCTTAAAGAAATTGACTACGAACACCCTTTATTTGATGTAAAATCTGTACAAGCTCAAAAGGAGCTTTATTTGCTTAATGAAAAAGGACCTGTTTACTTTTGTGGCAGCTATTTTAAATACGGTTTTCATGAAGACGCCTACAAAAGCGCAGTCGATTTATGTAAAAAGCTATGAACCCTGTAACTTGATTCAAGAAATTATCGTTAAAAATTAATCTCCCTGACGCAATCCTGCTTATATAAAGCCACCGTAATGCACAACCGCTTGAAGCCAAAGTCGCATCGCTTTAATTATAATGTATTTATGTTTTATATTAATCTCGATGAAATCGATTTGCTTTGTTCTAAACACTTAATGCTAAGCAGGAACAAATTCAACTTTTTTTCTTTCAGGGATAAGGAACACCTTCAATTGCCGGCCGATAAACCCGATACCACAAAGAATACCAAACAACACATTATCAGCTATTTGGCGAATCAAGGATTTAAGTATTCGAATCAAACAATCATGTTGTTAACTAATTTAAACATTTTGGGTTATAATTTTAATCCAGTATCCTTCTACTTTGTGTTAAACTCTCTCAATGAACCCGAATGTGTGATTGCAGAAGTTGGTAATACTTTTGGCGAAATAAAACCCTATCTGCTGGACAAATCGTGCTTACAAGAGGATGTTTTCCACTTAAATACGATAAAACACTTTTATGTTTCACCTTATATTGACCACGACACCAACTTCGATTTCAATCTCAAGGTCCCCTTGGAAAAACTAAATATTCGAATCGACGATTTTAAAAACGGAGAGCGTTTTTTTATCAGCACACTTACTGGTATTAAAAAACCATTAAATAACAGAACTCTGCTACTATACAGTATCCGTTTTCCTTTGTTAACCTTGCGTATCATAACGCTAATTCATTGGAACGCGCTCCTCCTGTGGTTAAAGAAATTGCCTTTTCATAAAAAGAGTGAAAATCCTGAACTACAAAAAGATGTTTACCGTAAATATGAGAAAAGCTAGATAATTATTAAATTCGCACGAATCATGTCAACCGCGATTACCGTAGTTAAAAAAAGAAGTTTTTACGAAAAGCTCCTTATAGGGCTGTTTTCCAAAATGGAGTGTGGATATTTGTTGCTTACTATGCCTGAAGGCGATCAATTGGAGTTCGGTGCCGGAGACGAAGTTCGCGCTAGCCTAAAAATAAAGAATACTGCATTTTTTAAGCGTGCTTTCTTGTTTGGTGATATTGGCTTTGCCGAATCTTACATGGAAGGCGACTGGGAAACCGATAGTATTAGCAATTTAATAAAGTGGTTTATCATCAACATAGATAATGCTCCGGGAGTTTCAGGAAATGCAACAAAAATCACTGCTTTAAACCTGTTCAGGTTTGTCAATAAAATAGGGCATTCGAAAAAAATTAATAGTATACGCGGATCGAAAAAAAACATTTCGGAACACTATGACTTGAGTAATAATTTCTTTGCATTGTTTCTCGATCCAACGATGACTTACTCTTCGGGTTATTTCAAGGAAAAAGGGATGACACTGGAGGAAGCTCAATTGGCAAAATTTGACAGGCTTTGCAAACAGTTGAATCTTAAGCCAAATGATCACGTGCTTGAGATAGGCAGTGGCTGGGGATCCAATGCTCTATACATGGCCAAGCACTACGGTTGCAGAGTAACCACTCTAACTATTTCCGAGGAACAGTTTAAATTAACAAAACAAAAAATAACAGCTGCTAATTTATCTGACCAAGTAGAAGTTTTATTAAAGGATTACCGCCTAATGGAAGGTAAATTTGACAAGCTTGTATCTATAGAGATGCTCGAAGCCGTTGGAGCTGAGTTCTATGACGAGTATTTTAAAAAATGTCATGAACTTTTAAAGAAAAATGGCATTTTAGCTCTACAGGTAATTACCTGTCCTGATTCAAGATTTGAAAGTTTGAAAAATGGTGTTGATTTTATTCAAAAACATATTTTTCCGGGTTCTTTACTTCCATCTGTTGCGGCCATTAATAACAGTATCAACAAGGTAAGTGATTTTACTTTACTTGATTTGAAAGAAATGGGATTGCATTATGCCCATACCATTAATATTTGGCATAAAGAGTTCAACAAGAATATCCAAGATATAAAGAACCAAGGCTTCGATGATTATTTCATTCGTAAATGGAATTACTATTTATGTTATTGCGAAGCTGCTTTTGCTACGCGTAATATTAATGTGATGCAAATGGTTTATGCCCGACCGAACAATACCGATAGGCTTTAATTATTTGTTATCCCAGGTGTCAAATGCACTATCACTCCAATCACTCCTTGGCGTTTGAGGAGTTTATGTTAAATCGGACTGAAATTTGACCAAACAACTGTCTACTTTACCCCCTCCTCTTTAAACTTCGCAAAAATAATTGCTGCTAATAAGCATAATACAAAGCCCAATATTCCATTTAATCGTATTCCTAAATCGTCTCCCACATTTTTACCATAAATAAGAAACATCGCAAACAAAGCAATACCAAAGGTTTGAGCAATCTTCACAAAAAAGTACCGCACCGCAAAATAAATGGCTTCTTTATTTTCTCCTGTTTGCGAACTGTCTTTTTCGATGATTTCTGAAAGAATAGCATTTGGCAAAATATTTAAAGAAGCCAACGGAACGGCCGCTATACAAATAAGCAAATAAATTTGTGTTTCGTTTCCAAAAGGCAGTTTGCCCAGAAAATAAATTCCCAGCAATGTAATTGCCAATAAAACCAAAGAAAAAACAACAATTATTTTTTTGCCAATTTTTTCTGCCAAATAATTAATAACAGGATAAAAAATAAAAGAAACCAAAACCATTGTTATCATTAACTTATTACCTATTGACTCTTGAAGTTGCAATAAAACCGTTACAAAATACATAAGGCCGGAAGTAATAATTGTTATAGCAATAAAATAGGAGAAATCAGCTACGATAAAGAACCGAAAGTTTTTGTTTCGCAGTGCTTGTTTTAAAGCTACTTGCAAAGGAACCGAACTTGGTTTGCTAACACAGTATTTTTTCTCATCAATAGCCAAAACGGTTATTAACATGAACACTCCCGCCAAAACACACATACAAGCTATAGTATATTGCATTGCCGCAATTTTTTCACTCACGGCAAACGTATCTTGAATAAATGCAGCTAAATTAAAGGCGTTGGAAGCTATGGCTATCCCAAAAACATAACCCAACGATTGCCAGGTTGCCAGTCGTACCTTCTCTTTTGAAGTGCGCGCTAATTCCGGCATCAAAGCATTATACGGAATGATGTATGTTGTAGAACAAACATAAAACCCAATCAAAGTAAAAAATAGCCAACTAATATTGCTAATACTTTCTTCTTGTTTTAACGGCCAAAACACAAGAAAACAAAAAATCACTGAAGGAATAATAGCCAGTTTCATAATTGGAATTCTTCTGCCCTTTGGATGCAAACTCTTATCGCTCCATTGAGCAATAAAGGGGTCAAAAATGGCGTCCACTAATCTTCCACTCGAAGTAATAAGTGCTATCAAATTAAAACTTCCAAAAATGATTGTTTGTGTAATTAATTTTGGCAAGCCGCTAGTATCAGGTGGCAAATAAAAGTACACCAAAATAACGCTGATGAGATTAATCATCACGCTCCATCCCATCATGCCAAATGCATAAGCTATTTGCATGCTGGGTGGCAGTTTTATGTTTTGCATTGGCTAATTTATATAAAACAAACAGTATTGGCCACCTAGAACCCAAGAAAAATTCACGAAAATAAAAAAGCCGCAACAAATTGAAGCGGCGATTTTAAAATAAACAAATTGAAATTATTCTTTTATCAATCTCACCATTTTTACAACACCATTGCTTTCTACTTTCAAAATATACAAACCACTATTAAAGTTACTCAGGTTGATAGGATGATTGCCATCCCGCAGTTCCTCTGAATAAACGGTTTTACCCAAAATATCCACCACCACTATATTCGAGGTGAAACCGGTCGAAAGTTCGATTGCAAATAATCCGCTACTCGGATTAGGGTATACGTGAATGTTGGCAGATTCGTCTGAAAACAGTGCTTGAATTCCGACACACGCATTAACAGATTGAGTAATGGTAGCACTATTGGTACATCCGTTTGCGTCTGTGCCATTTACAGTATACGATGTTGTAACCGTAGGAGATACGGCAATAACTGTAGTGGTTGCGGCGGTGTTCCACGTATAATTAGTTGCTCCACCAGCTGTTAACGAAGCGGTTTCACCTTTACAAATAATTCCTGATGAACTTATGGAGGTTACCACAGGTTGGGCATTCACAGTAACCGAGCTAATCGCATTATTACTGCCAATACAACCGCTTGAACTTGTACCTGTGACAGTATAAGATACGTTAGACGTAGGAGAAACTACGGCCGAGCCTCCCGAAATTGTATAAGTACTAGCTCCACCAGGAGTAATCGTAAACGAATTTCCCTTACAAATAGCACCGCTGTTAACAGTAATAGTAGGCGTGGCATTAACAGTAACTGAACTTATGGCTACATTAGAACTCACACAGCCGTTGGTTCCTGTCCCCACTACACTATAACTTGTCGAAACAAAAGGGCTAACTATAAACCCCGCCCCAATCACAGTATATGTAACTGCACCAGAAGGAGAAATAGTAAATGAATTGCCACTGCATATCACACCGCCATTAACAACAACAGTAGGGCTGGAATTTACAGATATATTAATTACAGAACCTGTAACACA
>CALMND010000344.1 GCA_937868565.1 uncultured Bacteroidota bacterium
TTTAGTTTCATTAACCAAATCCCCTTTTTGATTAACTGCTTTTGGCATTTTGACATGGGTGTAAAAAGCGCATCTACTCTTACTTTACTTTTGTCGAAAAAAAAGAAAAAAATGAAGAATAAATTTACGAAACTGATAACACTTGTTAGTACACTAACAACATTATGGGCTCAGGCCCAGCAACCAAATTTTGAATGGGCAAAAAGTTTTGCAGGGGACGCAGGCAGCCTTGGTAAATCCATCACCACTGACGTTCTTGGTAATGTTTACACTACCGGTGACTACAAAGGAACCATCGATCTTGATCCAGGCCCGGGAACCACTACGGTGTATACTGATCCAAACAATGGCGACGATATTTATGTTACCAAAATGGATGCCAACGGGAATTTAATATGGGCAAAATCAATTGGGGGCTCAAGTACCGAAGAGGTTTATTCTGTTGTTGTGGATGCAAGCGGTAATGTGTTTGTTACCGGAAGGTTTTACTCCTCCGACTTTAATCCCGGATCCAACAGTTTCACGCTAAGCTCAAACGGATCGGACGACATGTTTATTTGTAAGTTTAATGCTTCGGGCACTATTCAATGGGCCAGAAGTTTTGGTTCAACGGGTTTTGATGCTGCATTTGGTCTGGCAGTTGATGGTAGCGGAAACTGTTATTTTACAGGTTATTTTTCGGGTACAGTTGATTTTAACCCTGGCGCCGCAGTTTACAATCTTACTTCTGTTGGATCGAATGATATCTTCCTTTATAAAATGGATGCTTCTGGCAACCTGATATGGGTTAATTCTTTTGGAAACAACGCAAACAGTTCAGGGTCGGAAGTTACCTTAGATGCAGCTGGAAATGTGTACCTCTGTGGAGGATTCAGCAACATACTTGATTTTGATCCGGGGCCCGGCACGGCAACGCTCAATGCAGCTTTAGGCGGTGCTTTGTTTGTGGCAAAATACACTTCTTCGGGGGCTTATGTTTGGGCGCGCGCGTTTAATGGCAATTCAGGGTATAAAACAATTAGGGGTATTACCGTGGATGTCAACAACAACGTTTTCACAACGGGTAGCTTTAATGTAGCGATAGATTTTGATCCCGGAGTTTCTGTTTATTCACTTACTCCTTCGGGAATAGATATCTATGTAAGCAAGCTTGACAACAATGGTAATTTTGCCTGGGTTAAAAGTTTTGGCAGCCCTAACCAGGATTATGGAATGGATTTGTCTACAGATGCCGCCGGAAACGTTTACTCAACAGGTTTTTTTGCAGGAATTGTGGATTTTGATCCGGGGCCTGGAACATACACCTTCACGTCAACAAGTGTTGAAGCTTTTGTAAATAAACTGGATGCATCGGGTAATTTTGTTTTTGCCTATACTTTTGGCGACATTCATTTCGACCAGCCTTACAGTATTAGCCTTAACGCCGGAAACATTCATCTAACCGGAGGATTTAGTGGTGTGGTAGATTTTAACCCGGGAGCGGGAACTCACACACTCTCTACTTCACCCAACGTTTACGATACTTTTATTCACAAAATGAGTCAGTGTTTTGCTCCTGCAACTCCAAGCAATTTAACATTACCGTCTAATACAAAAGCCTGTTCCGGTTCCACATTAGCGCTAATGGCAATGTCGGGTACAGCCACTACCAATTGGTACAGTTCGGCAGCATCTAGCTTAGCCATTGCTTCAGGCACTCTATTTATAAGTTCTTCTACTCTTGCACCGGGTACTTATACTTATTTTGCGGAAGCGCAAAGCTGCACTGTGTCGGCCGTAAGAACCGCTATAACTTTTACCATATTTGCTAATCCGGTGTTAAGCGTTGCTGCTGTTAATTCTGTAATTTGCACAGGCGAAACCACAAGCTTAACCGTCGGCGGAGCTGCAACTTATAGTTGGAGTAATGGTCCACTCACACCAGTGATTGTAATTTCGCCTACAATTACCAGCACTTATTCGGTTATTGGAATCGATACAAATAATTGCAGTGCAACGTCTGTGATAACACAAAGTGTGAGTGAATGCACCGGCATAGAATCCTTATTGCTTAACGCCGACATTCGTATCTATCCAAATCCAAACCAGGGCGTGTTTACCATCGAACTGAACGAAAATGTACGTCTAAGCATCAGAAACATCCTGGGTGACATGGTGTTTGAACAGGAGCTAAATGCCGGTGGAAGCACCATAGATATTAGCAATTTTGACAATGGCATTTATATTGTGAGCGCCTCTGTAAATGGCAAACAAAAAATTACAAGGTTAATCAAAAATTAATGTAAGAGGTTAGTGGAAACAATTCGTTTTGGCACTTTCGAATTATAAAAAGCTAAACAAAGAATTTTATACATCTAAGCTACAATTGGAAATCAGAGCGAAAATGGGAGCAGGAGCGAACATTTAGCTCTGATTTTTTTATTTTCAGTATTTTACAAAATGTTTGATTTTCAAATCTTTAAGTCTATAAAAAGGTAAAGAATTTTTTTTGAATGCCAATATTTAAGCGACTCTTTAAGATTAGTTTGACAATCAACGAGTAGTAATTGTACTTATAGATTCCTTCACCTTAAAATAATTTATAAAGCTTGATTAACCATAACTATTATGTCTTTAGGTGGCTTGTTGTTGTTTGAAAGAACAAGTGGAAAGACACGAAATGATTGCGAGACTTATTAGGTGTAGGGTAATCTGTTTTTATTTCTAAAAACCCTTGCCATTTTTGCAATTCCAATGATGAACAGATAAACCTATGGGTCTAATACCACTCAATTTCGCACTTGAATTGCTAACAAAATATTATCTTCGTAAAAAAACACTTACTTATGCTCTGATGAGACAAAAAAAAGAAATAAAAAGAGAGGCCAGTCCTTTTAATCCCTCTAAAATTAGCTTAAGCAATCCTAAGTTACTGTTATGGTTAGGCGCCATTATTGTAGTTACATATGTTTCCTTTTCGCCTGTGCTCAAAAACAATTTCGTTAATTGGGATGATAACGCTTATGTTTTCGAGAACCCTCATCTTAACAAACCCTTGCCCGAAGCTATTCGTTACTTTTTCGGACCTAATTATTTTATCGGTAACTACATTCCATTAACCATGCTCACTTATGCCATAGAGCATAAGGCCTCTGGTTTAAAGCCAGAGTTTTATCATATGATAAACCTGTTTTTTCACCTTCTCAATGTTATTTTGGTTTTTTCTTTTATCTATTTGTTGAGTGGAAGAAAGGCTTTGGTAGCTGGCATGGTTTCTCTCTTTTTTGGAATTCATCCCATGCATGTTGAATCTGTGGCCTGGGTGAGTGAGCTAAAGGATGTGCAGTACACGTTCTTTTTTCTGGCGGGGTTAATAGTTTATTATAAGTATTTAGAAAAGCGAATAGGGCCCGATAAAAAAAATTCCTTTAAGTTTTTGGCTTTTGCTTTTCTTCTCTTTATTCTTTCCGTTTTATCTAAACCTGCCGCTATTATTTTTCCTTTGGTTTTGCTTCTTCTTGATTTTTATACGCAACGTAAATTCGATAAGCTCGTGTGGATGGAAAAAATTCCTTTTTTTATTCTTTCAATCATTTTTGGTTTCTTGGCCATCCAATCTCAAAAGGCAGACAGACTTTTGCACGAAGACTACGCATTCTCACAAAAATTATTTTTCGCCTCGCATTCTTTTATTAGCTATCTCGTAAAATTCATTCTACCCACTAATTTGTCTCTTTTCTCTCCATATCCTACACTAATCAAGGGGCATCTTCCCACTCCATATTACTTAGCCCCGGCACTTGTTATTTTATTAGTATTTGGTGTTTACAAAACACTTAAACATTCGCGTCTGGTAGCTTTTGGTTTTTTGTTCTTTGCGATAAATTTAATTCTTGTACTTCAGTTTATTTCTATCGGAGATGCTATTATGGCCGACCGTTATACCTATATACCATACGTTGGTTTGCTTTTTATGGTGGCAATGGGTTTCGACAGCTTGTATCAAAGTAATCATATCAAACTAAATGCTTATAAACCTTATGTTGTAACTCTACTCGTTGTTTTTGTGTTATCCTGTTTTTATTTAACGTTTACACGTTGTAAAATTTGGAAAAACCAAGACACGATAGCAACAGACCTCCTTAATAAATTTCCGGATGATCGATTGGCTTTAAATAATAAAGGGTTCCTGCTGTCTGTTCAGGGCAGATATGAAGAATCCATAAAACTTTATGAACGGGCTATTCAGTTAAAAAAAGACTATTCCATGGCGTATATTAATCTCATGGATGCGTATTTGGCATTAAACAATTACAACAACGCCTTAAGCACAATAGATACTGCTATTAAGCATGTACCAAACAACTTCAACCTTATAACTAAAAAAGCTTATCTTTTATTCAGGCAACAAAATTATTCCGAGGCTGTTAAGTTGTATAAAGCATCAATTGTCTTAGAAAAGAACAACATAAGTGCGTATTCGAATTTGGCTGAATGTTACTATATGATGAAAGAATACGCCAAATCAATAAACACCCTCAACCTCGCTTTGGCCCGTGATCCCTCTAATTTCATGCTTTTGAATAGTAAAGGGTATGTTTTATTTGTGCAGGGTAAGTTTGAGTTAGCGGTTAAATTTTTTAAAGCTTCTCTTAATGTCAAACCAGATTATACAACTGCTTCTGTTAATTTATCTGATTGTTAGAGTGCCATGAAAGATAGCAGTCAAGTAAATCGGGTAATAAAGTAATTAGGTGGCGGATTGTTTGTTTAACGCAGTAGTCCAATACTAGCTCTATCCGGCTAAAAACCAAAACGTTAAATAGAACCCTAAGTCTCCTTTTATTGAAGAAACTAATCTCCAGATTAGTTACTAAGATCGCTTTCCTGCATTAAAATGGACATCTCTATCAGCCTTTTCTAAAAAAAGTTACCCGAAGTCTTTAAAAACCGGAAGTTGTGCCTACATCCCTTGTCCCATTTGGTATATAGGTGCCCCAAACAGGTTTATTTACCCGACAACAAACGCTTACAAATGCTTTTATTCGTATGTAAATGCTTAATAACCGAATAAAGTTTTCTGCTCTTCTCACCTTTGCCCTGTCGATTTGGAACAACGCGTTTTGAATTCAGGTTTCAGAATGACACAAACTAAAAAATAAAAACAATAAGTAAAAAAAAGAAAACATGATGAACATTAAGAATCACGTGCAGTTAATCGGAAGGTTAGGAGCAAACCCCGAAGTAAAAGTTTTAGAAAATGGTAATAAACTGGCCCGCTTTTCGATTGCGGTATCGGAAACCTATACCACAAAGAAGGGCGAAAAAGTTACAGATGTGCAATGGCACGCGATAGTAGCCTGGGGGAATTTAGCAGGGATAGCCGAGCGCATCTTGCAAAAGGGCACACAAGTAACCGTCGATGGTAAGTTGTTTAACCGCACATACATGAATAAAGAGGGTGCAAAACGTACTAACACGGAAATAGTTGCCAACGAGTTACTCGTATTACAACAAAAAGCTGCTTAAATAAAAAATAAAACAAATAAATATCAGAAATCATGAATGCAATTAATAAAGTTCAATTGACAGGAAATCTAGGTAACAATCCCGAAATTAAAGTATTTGAAAACGGAAACAAATTGGCTCGTTTTTCAATAGCTACCAAAGAAGAATACACAACCCGTGCCGGTGAAAAATCTTTGGACACCCAATGGCACTCCGTATCAGCTTGGGGTAAGGTTGCTGAGCGCATCGAAACTGAATTTAAAAAAGGAAGTTTTGTAAGTGTTGAAGGAAGGCTCGTTACCCGTAACTACACGGACAAAAATGGTCAGAAAAAGTATGTGACTGAAGTTGTCGCAAATGAAGCAGTTCTTAATCAAAAAACTGCTATCTAAGATTTGTAACCAAACAAAAAGCCCGCTTGTAATTTTTACCAGCGGGCTTTTTAATTTTAAAAGAGTTCTATTTACTCACTATCACTTTTCTATTAATCCTATCGTTGCCATTTTCGCCCACGATAAAATAAATTCCGTTGGCCAGGCCAGTTATGTTTGCTTTGTAATTTGAATGAGCACTTAACTTAATAAACTTAACCGTTTGCCCTAGTTGATTTATCAAGCTTAACGTTAAATCAGAATTAGCCTCAACAGTAAACTCTCCGTTACTTGGATTAGGATATATATTAACACCGTTTGAAT
>CALMND010000345.1 GCA_937868565.1 uncultured Bacteroidota bacterium
TTTCGGGGGAGTCTGATGCTCTAACCGGCTGCGTCCCGATAGCTATCGGGGGAGCGGTTAGTTTTTACAACGACCAATAGTGGTCCAAAATTTCAAATCTGCATCCAGGACCCTCAGCCCCGAAATTTTTCGGGGGAGTCTGATGCTCTAACCGGCTGCGTCCCGATAGCTATCGGGGGAGCATTTTTATAAAACAAATTTCCCGGTTGCGGCTTGCAAAAGTAGATAAATACCCCATATTTGCAAAATATAAAGTGAAAGGCATTAAAAATATAATTTTTGATTTGGGTGGGGTAATTATCGACCTCGATTTTAACCTTACGTTTAATGAATTTAATAAAATAAGCGAAATACCTTTCGAAACAATTTATGCGAAAACAAAGCGGAGTGAGTTGTTCAATTTATTTGATACAGGTAAAATTTCAGAATCGGATTTTTTTAAGGAGCTGAGAAAAGAGTTACGATATAAAGGTCCAGAAGAAAATTTGTATGATGCCTGGAATATTATGCTCCTGGGCGTGCCAGAAAGAAGGTTAGATACACTCATAGAATTAAAGCAAAGATATAGCACGTTTTTATTGAGCAACACCAATGAAACACACATAAAGGCATTTGAGAGAGACTTGTATTTAAGAAATGGTGTGAGAAATTTTAATGATTATTTTGATGAAGTTTATTATTCCTGTAGGATAGGAATGCGTAAACCTGATAAAGAAATTTTTGAGTACGTTTCAAAGGAGAATAAATTAAAACCTGAACAAACAATTTTTATAGATGATTCCGATCAGCATGTAAAAGCGGCTGGCAATTGTGGTATTAACGCTTATCTTTTGCAACCTAATATGGAGGTGAAAGATTTGTTAACCCAACTCAATCTTTTATAAATTCATTCACACAATCAAAAAACTCTTTGGGTTTTTCGGCATGTAACCAGTGTCCCGCATTGGCAATCGTAACACATTTGCTTTCCGGAAATCTTTGTTTGTAATCTTCTATATCCTGCTGATTGATATAATCGGAATTTTCACCTTTTACAATTAACGTTTTTGTTTTGCTTGTGAACTCAGGCACTGCTGCACGAATAGTATCATAGAGTTGATTGATTGTTTTTAAATTGAATCGCCAATCCATTTGATTATTACCGCTATCTTTCCAATAAATATTTTTTAATAGGAACTGTTTTGTTCCAAAATCTTCCAAATAATTATTTAAAACTGCTTCAGCCTCCTTTCTTGTTTTAATAGTATTAAAGTCAACAGCATTCAACGCTTTTAAAACGATGGCATGGTGAGGTTTATATTCTCTCGCCGCCATATCGGCAATAATTATTTTTGCCGCTAATCCGGGATATTTCCATTCAAAAAAGAGAACCGTTTTAGCCCCCATGCTGTGGCCAAGTAAAATAGGATTTTCCAGTTGGTGTTCTACAATAAATTCTTTGAGATCTTCAGCCATGGTTTCGTAATTCCAAAGATCACTATGGGGCGAAAGACCGTGGTTACGTTGGTCGATAGCAAAAACCTGAAACCCATTTTCGGCAAAAGTTTTTGCTAGTGTGTTCCAATTGTCACTTTGTCCAAAGAGCCCGTGTAATATTAGCAATGGCTGCCCCGTACCGTATTCTCTGTAAGCCAGTTTCACGATTTAAATTTATGAAGTTTTTTGAAATGGCAGTTAATAAAAAACCCTGCCTTTTTAAGCAGGGTTCAATTTTTATTGAGGCTTTTCGTCTTTTTTTTTCTCTTTATGTTCTTTCCTTTCTTTATTATCTCCGTCCTTCTGTTCTTTTTTAACAGGTTCCTGACCGTTTACGCTTAATGAAGCGCTTAACAAAAAGGCTGCAATTGTTACGCTAAGTTTTTTCATCATGAATAGTATTAATTTGTTGAAACAATTATACCTTAATATTCGAGTCCTTTGTGAATTAACTATACTGGTGTTTAGAATGGCATTACTTTAATTGCCTTAGATACATTTGTACAGTGTTTTCCAAACCAAAGTATAGTGCGTCGCTAATGAGAGCATGACCTATTGAAACTTCAAGCAAATGAGGAATTTGTTGTCTAAAAAATTTTAAATTATCCAAATTCAGGTCGTGACCTGCATTTATTCCGAGTCCCAATTCTGTGGCACATTGCGCTGCCCGGCGAAAGGGGGCAATTGCCTGTTCCTTATTGGCATCGTATTTCCGTGCATAGTCTTCTGTGTACAGTTCTATTCTGTCGGTACCGGTTTCTTTTGCTCCCTCTATCATTCTTACAGAGGCGTCCACAAAAACGGAAGTTCGTATTCCTTTTGATTTAAAAAGCAAAATAATTTCTTTGAGGTATTCTTTATTCTTGAGCGTGTCCCAACCATGATTACTGGTAAGCTGTCCCTGAGCGTCGGGCACCAAAGTCACTTGCTGTGGTTTTACTTCCAGAACAAGGTTCACAAATTTTTTTTCTCTGGGATTTCCTTCTATATTAAATTCTGTTTTTATAACCTGTTTGAGTTCGCGAACATCATTATAGGTAATATGTCTTTCATCTGGCCTTGGATGCACTGTTATGCCATGAGCACCGAAGCGCTCAGTATCTTTTGCGGCATTTAAGAGATTAGGAATATTTCCTCCACGCGCATTACGCAAAGTGGCAATTTTATTTATGTTCACACTTAGCTTGGTCATTGAGGAAAATTTAGTTTGTTAGTTTTTCTTAAAATCCAAGCAAAGCTAAATAATTTACTACTTTTGGGAAAATTAAATGTTAGCAGGCGATTTAATAACCGACGAAATTCCTCCACTGAAGATGACAGACACAGTGGAATTGGCTTTGGACTGGATGGAGCAGTTCAAGGTGTCACATTTGCCAGTAGTTAATAACCGCGAATTAATTGGATTGGTTTCTGAAACGGATCTATTGGATTACGATCATCCTGAAGAGCCGATTAACACAAGCAAGCTACACTTAATGCGTCCCGCTATTCATTATTATCAGCATACCTATGATTTGCTTCGTTTAATGAGCAGTATGAATTTAACGCTTATCCCGGTCATTGATGAAAAAGAAATGTATAAGGGCTGTATTACCTTACAGGGTATTGTGCAAAATCTGAGTACTATGGCCTCTGTTCAAAACCCTGGGGGGGTAATTGTGCTTGAGCTAAATCAAAATGACTATTCGGTTACTCACATCGGAAATATTGTTGAGGGCAATGATGCAAAAATACTGAGTTTGCACGTTTCTTCACAGCCAGACAGCACAAAGGTAGAGGTGACTATTAAGGTAAACCGTGAAGATCTTTCAGCGATTATTCAAACGTTTAACCGATATAATTATTCCGTTAAGGCTATTTTTCAGCATGGAGATTATAACAAAGGCTTGGATGACAGACTTGGTGAGTTCATGCACTTTTTGAACATCTAACCGTTTTGCAATTCTGAAAACTGAATGGGTGAAACAGCGTCCTTCAAGTAGAAATTACCAATGCGTGTGCGACACAATTTTGTTAAATGCGCCCCCGAGTTAAGAGAAATGCCAAAATCCCGGGCAATGCTTCTGATATAAGTTCCTTTACTGCAAACAATTCTAAAATCTACAAAAGGCAAACTAATGTTACTCAATTCAAATTCTTTAATTTCTATTTCCCTGGGTTTTAATTCTGCTGCAACACCCGCCCGGGCTAATTCGTAAGCTCTTTTACCATCTACGAAAACAGCGCTAAACAGTGGAGGTACTTGTTGCTGAATGCCCAGAAATTTTTTTGCGGACTCCATCAAGGCATCAACCGTTATATGATTAATAGGGTAGGTATGGTCTATATCCTTCTCTAAGTCATAGCATGGCGTGGTGGCGCCAAGATAGAAAGTGCCGGTGTATTCTTTTTCCAGCCCCATTAATTCGTTAATACTTTTTGTTTTTTTACCGGTGCAAACAATCAGTAAACCGGTCGCCAATGGATCCAGTGTTCCGGCGTGACCTACTTTTGCTTTTACTTTTACGCCATCCACGATGAGTGATACATGGTTCTTTATACTGTGCTTGATTTTATTAACCGCTTGAAAGCTGCTCCAGGTAAGGGGTTTATCAATTAACAGAACTTCTCCGCTATAAAAATTGTATCCCATGATTTGGCGGAGTCAATTGATAGAAAGGTTAATTAAAAAACTTCTTTAGCTACTGCTTTGGTAGCTTCAGAGGCACCCATCGTATAAAAATGCAAACACGGCACATTAGCTTTGATAAGCTCTTTGCTTTGTTGAATACACCATTTAATTCCTACTTCTTTAATCTGTTTATCGTCTTTACATTGTTCAAGCTCTTCGTAAAAAGGCTGAGGAATGTCTATATGAAATATTTTGGGAAGTGTGGAGATTTGTTTTTTGCTACCTAACATTTTAAGTCCGGGAATGATGGGAATGTTGATACCATTGGCTCTACAAAGAGCAACAAAGTCAAAATATTTTTTATTATCAAAAAACATTTGAGTAACAATGTACTCAGCGCCGGCATCTACTTTCGCTTTCAAGTATTTTAAATCGCTGATCATGTTAGGCGCCTCAAAATGTTTTTCAGGATACCCCGCTACGCCAATACAAAAATTGGTTGGCGCCGCATTTTTCATTTCCTCATCCAGATATTTTGCCTGATTCATTTCGTTGATTTGTTTTACCAAGTCTAAGCCATAGTGGTGCCCACCTGGTTCAGGAACAAAAGCGGGTTCCGTTTTTATACTGTCACCGCGCAAGGCCAGCACATTGTCTATTCCTAAAAACTGTAAATCAATCAAAGCGTTTTCAGTTTCTTCGCGTGTAAATCCACCACAAATAATATGCGGAACCGCCTCTACATTGTATTTGTTCATGATGGCTGCACAAA
>CALMND010000346.1 GCA_937868565.1 uncultured Bacteroidota bacterium
TACGTTTTAAGCGATGACAAAAAAAAGTAAAAATCGGGTAAATGTGGTTTATAGCACAAACCCAAGTTTTAAGTTTGAAGAAAACGCGAACTACGAACACGAAACATTAGACCCTAACCAACAAAATTTAAAAATATTTCTGGATCGCATGGGTGGGGGAAAGTTGTTAAGTCGAGTTACGGGATTTATTGGTAAAGACTCGGATTTGGAAAAACTAACAAAAATGTTGAAACAAAAATGTGGGGTTGGGGGCAACTGTAAAGAAGGAGAAGTTTTAATACAAGGAGACAACAGAGATAAGATTATCCAGCTCCTATCAAAGGAAGGTTATAAGATTAAAAAGGCAGGAGGTTAGTTTATAAAATTATTTGATTCCATCACCACTCGAGATTGTATTCGTTGCAAAAAATTTTGCTACTCAAACATTCCCCAACAAACACATGGTTTCCAATGTTGGAGTTACGCTCCCACCTACTTTCTCAATTGTCACAGCAAAAGCCTGAGCACCTTTAATCAAATTCATTTTCTGAAAAATACCCCCTGAATCACTCCAGTTAATTATACCTGCATCAACTGGCCTACCCGCAACAATCGCCCATAACTGGTATTGTTTTGAATCGGGACTTTTAGGGAGTTGCGACGCGTTAAAATACAGTTCATCTGTTACCGTATTCCAGTGAATTTTAGCCGAATTTTTTGCTAATGAATTCATCCCATTTAAAACGACAGTTATCACTTTTGGCTTCGCAACAATTTGTAATTGTTGGCGAATTGATGCTAACGCCAATTTGTTTATGTTAATTTCTTTGACGGCATAATTCTGTTCATCTTCGCTCTTTTGTAACTCCACCACTAGATTTTTTAACTTTTCATTTAAGAGCAAATTATACGCCAAGCTGGTTATTAATAAAAAAAGGCAGGCCGCCATTCCATATTTATATAGTTTTAAACGACGTTCGGATTTCGCTATCGAAATTACTTTGGTTGCGTTGTTTTCTTTTGCACTAAATTCAAGTTGGCTTACGATTTCATTTTTTAAGACTGGATTTAAAGGCTTGCTCGTTTGAGAGGCATAATGAATCAGACTTTTTTCAATAAGCTCAAGTTCATTGTTTATTTCGGGAAATTCCAAACACAACCTGTTTATCAAAGCCACTTCATCATGCGAGGCAATCCCCAACACATATGTTTCCATTATTCCGGATGATATGATTTCGTCCTTTGTCAATTTAAGTATTCGTCTTTAGTTAATTCTCTTAGTCGCAAAATTGCTTGTCTAACTTTCGTTTTCACGCTACCAAGCGGCAGATTTAATTTTTTAGAAATTTCTTCCTGTGTGTACCCTTCAAAATAAGCCAAATCAATAATTACTTTATGTTCCTCTTTCAAAGTTTGGACTATTTTTTTAAGGCCAATTGTTTCATGCGAGGTTTCTTCAATAAACATTTTGCCTTCATATCTATCTACGTTTTCATCTCTGCTTTGGATTTTTGTCTTCATCTTTTCATGCCTTGAACGAGTTGTATCAATAGCTAAATTTCGCGCAATGTTAAGCATCCAAGTATAGAGTCTGCCTTTTTTTTCATCGTAGCTCGAAAAACTATTCCATATCTTGAGAAAGGTTTTTTGAAGTACGTCTTCAGATTCTTCAAAATCATTGAGTATAGAATGAATCACACCAAACAAAGCCTGTGAATAGTTGTCATACAGATACGAAAACGCCTGTTGGTTCCGATTTCTTACTAGTTCAATAAGTTGGTCGTGAGTATAGTTTTGTTTAATCAAGAATAAAGTAAGGAAAATACAAATTTATAAAATAACAAACAGCCGTCCCAATTACGGGACAGCTGTTTTTTAATTGAAGTGCGGTAGCTTATGCTACCCAAAGGCTCCAGTCTTTATCAAACTTGTTCCATTTTCCATCCGCGCCTTCCCATTTCCACTCAGGAACAGTTGACCAAGTTTTACCACCATCTGCTGACCATTTCAAGTCTTTGTCAACAATTTTTAACCATTTACCTTCTTTATCCTGCCACATTCCGTCTTTCACCATATCCCATTTCTTACCATCCTTTGACCACCAAATAGAAGCGTCCTTGGCGTTAAGTTTATACCAAGTTTCATTTGCACCCATCCAGGTGCCTGATTTAGATTTCATCCACTTTGGTTCACTAATAATTACAGTTTCACTGTTTGATGTAGAAATTTTGGCTTCTACGCATAGCCCTGAAGATAAAAGAGCTACGGCTAAAATTAATTTTTTCATGTTTATGTTTTTTATATGTTCAAAAGGATTTACGTAAACAATTGCCTTTTGGATTTATTTTTCGAAAATATTTTATAAAAAGTGATGCCAGTTATCCTCATTCACCTTCCTAAAAATTACTTGACTCTTTGGATTTTGAGTTTAATTGAACGCAAAACCCGAATTCTATGGAAAATTAAGCCTTTTATTCCCTCATTTTTAAATACTTGCAGAGAAATGGTGAAAAAATCACTATCTTTGCGCCCTTAAAATTTATTCATGTCCATAATTAGAAACATTGCCATCATTGCTCACGTTGACCACGGTAAAACCACTTTGGTTGATAAAATATTACACACTTGTAAATTGTTCCGCGAGAACCAACAAACCGGAGAATTAATTCTGGATAACAATGATTTAGAACGCGAACGTGGAATTACTATTTTAGCGAAAAACGTTTCGGTAACATATAAAGGAACAAAAATTAATATTATTGACACTCCAGGTCACGCCGATTTTGGTGGAGAAGTGGAACGTGTGATGAATATGGCCGATGGTGTTATTTTATTAGTAGACGCCTTTGAAGGTCCGATGCCACAAACGCGTTTTGTGTTGCAAAAAGCCATTAGTGCTGGCAAAAAAGCGGTATTGGTTATTAATAAGGTCGATAAACCCAATTGTCGCCCTGACGAAGTACATGATGCTGTATTTGATTTGTTTTTTAACCTTGGAGCTAACGAGGACCAATTGGATTTTCCAACGGTATACGGCTCAAGTAAACACGGATGGATGGGCGCGGATTGGAAAACACAAACTACGGATATAACATATTTATTAGACACTATTATAGAAAAAATACCTACTGCGCCTAAACGTGAAGGAACGTTGCAGATTCAAATTACCTCTTTAGATTATTCTTCCTTTATAGGACGTATTGCTGTAGGTCGCGTTTTTAGGGGAATTATTAAAGAAGGAATGCCTGTGAGCGTTGTGAAGCGCGACGGCCGCATCCAAAAATCAAGAATTAAAGAATTATATGTTTTCGATGGACTTGGAAAAGTAAAAGTTCAGGAAGTTGAAACCGGTGATATCTGCGCTTTTACAGGTATTGAGGGTTTTGAAATTGGAGATACTGTTGCGGACTTTGAAAACCCCGAAGGTATGCCAACCATGCATATTGATGAGCCAACGATGAGCATGCTCTTTACTATTAATAACTCTCCTTTCTTCGGTAAGGATGGCAAATATGTTACTTCCCGTCACCTACGCGATCGCTTATTTAAAGAACTGGAAAAGAACTTAGCTATGCGGGTGGAAGAAACCAATTCACCAGACTCTTACCTTGTATTTGGTCGTGGCATTCTTCACTTGTCGGTTTTAATTGAAACCATGCGCCGCGAGGGTTACGAATTACAATTAGGACAACCACAAGTAATCATCAAAGAAATTGATGGCGTGAAATGTGAACCTATGGAAGTTTTGACGGTTGACGTGCCGGAAGAATCTTCGAGTAGGGTAATTGATTTAGTGAGTCAGCGCAAAGGCGATATGTTGGTGATGCAACCGAAAGGTGACTTAATTCACATGGAATTTGAAATTCCAGCACGTGGAATTATTGGTCTGCGCAATAATGTTTTAACTGCAACCGCAGGAGAAGCCATTATGGCCCATCGTTTTAAAGCTTATGAGCCTTGGAAAGGCCATATACCGAGTCGTATAGCCGGTGTTTTAATAAGCAAAGACAAGGGAACAGCTGTAGCGTACAGTATTGACAAATTACAGGACAGAGGTAAATTTTTTATTGAAGCTGGTGAAGAAATTTATCCTGGAATGATTATTGGAGAGCATATCCGACCTGATGATTTAGTGGTAAATGTGTGTACCGAAAAACAACTAACCAATATGCGCGCCAGCGGTACGGATGAAAAAATGCGTATTGTCCCAAAAATAAAATTCAGTTTAGAGGAAGCTATGGAGTACATTCAGCGTGATGAGTATGTTGAAATTACACCTTCTTATATACGTTTGCGGAAAATTCATTTAGATGAAAATACTCGTAAACGTTTAGGAAAACAATTGGAAGCTCAATAGGCGTTTCATAACATATGTAAATGCCTTAATTTTAGAAATTGAGGTATTTTCTGTTTTTTATACTTTGCAAAAAGATTGAAAACAAGAAACACCAAATAATCACCACAAAAGCCGCACTAATTTAACATGTAGTAAAATACTGTATTTAAAGCTGTTAGTGTTTTAACTTTCAAATAAACAGTTCCTTGTTCAAATCAATTTTTGACCCTACAAAATGGCTTGTAGGGGTTTAATAGATTTACATCAGTTATTTAATGTTTTTGTATGAGGAAAAAAGTGAGTAAAACAAGTATCGAGCGGAAAATTTTTGTTTTGGATACCTCTGTTATCATATATGACCACACCGCGATTAAGAACTTTGCCGAACACGATGTGGTTATTCCAATTACGGTTCTAGAAGAATTGGATAATTTTAAAAAAGGCAACGACACGAAAAATTTCGCCGCTCGCGAGTTTATCCGATACGTGGATATGCTAAGCGGCAAAAATACCCTTCAAGATTGGACATCAATTAATGGCCCAACACGTGGCAAGTTTAAAATTGAGATGTGTACTTCTTCTAAAGTAAATGCCGAAAAAATATTCGACGACCGAAAAGCGGATCATAGAATTTTAAATACTGCTTTATATATTGCTGAAACACATCCCCTAAGAAAAGTTATATTAATTACAAAAGACATTAATCTAAGGATTAAAGCCAAAAGTTTAAACCTATTGTCTGAAGATTATGAAACGGGAAAAATTAAAACCGTTGACGAGCTGTATACCGGAAAATCAGAAGTGCAAAAAGTAACCCACGAGAACATAACTTCCATATACAATCAAGGACAATGTCTGGCTACAGGCATTCTTAAGAAGAATAAAGCGCTGCCAAACCATTATTATATTCTAAAAAACGGCTCGCAAAGCGTTTTGTCCCGATATAACAAAGAAGACAATTCCATGAAGCGGGTTGTCAAAACTGCAGCTTTTGGCATTATTCCTAAAAACGCAGAACAGGCTTTTGCTTTGGATGCTATTATGAATCCGGATATCAAATTAGTTAGCATTCAAGGTGTGGCAGGAACTGGAAAAACGTTACTGTCGCTGGCCGGTGCTTTAGAACAACGAAGAAATTACCATCAAATTTATTTAGCCAGGCCGGTTGTTCCGCTCAGTAATAAAGACATCGGGTATTTACCAGGCGATGTCAACAGCAAATTAAATCCCTATATGGAGCCATTGTGGGATAATTTAAAATACATCCGCAGCCAGTTCAGCGAAAAAGATAAAGAACACAAACAGCTAAACGAAATGGTGGAGGCACAAAAATTAGTCGTATGTCCACTTGCATACATTAGGGGAAGAAGTCTAAGCAATGTTTTTTTTATTGTCGATGAGGCTCAAAATCTAACACCACACGAAGTAAAAACAATAATTACCCGCGCTGGCGAAAATACAAAAATTATTTTTACAGGTGATATTCATCAAATTGACACTCCCTATCTCGACGCACAAAGTAATGGATTAAGTTACCTGATCGAAAAGGTAAAAGGTCAGGATTTATATGCACATATCACTTTAGAAAAAGGAGAACGCAGCGAGTTGGCCAATTTAGCGAATAACTTGTTGTAATATCTGTAGGTTACGTTTCCTAGTTTTACCGGCTGGGTATCGTTATTTTGAACCTGTGCTGCCAAAGCCGCCTGCACCCCTATCGCTCGATTCCAAATCATTTACGAGTACCCAATTTATTTGTTCATGCTTGGCTAATATCATCTGAGCAATCCTTTCTCCATCCTTAACGACAAAGTCAACATTCGAAAGATTTACAAGTAAAACTTTTATTTCGCCTCTATAATCAGAGTCAATCGTACCGGGAGAATTTAAAACAGTAATTCCATTTTTAAAGGCAAGCCCGCTTCGTGGACGAATCTGTGCTTCATAACCCTCAGGCAGTTGAATAAATAAACCCGTTGGAATTAACTGCCGCTGTAGAGGTTTAAGTAACAAATCCTCACTAAGGTTTGCCTTTAAGTCAATACCAGCTGCCTGCGGCGTAGCATATCGAGGAAGCTCGTGCTTGGAATGATTAATTACTTTTGTCTGTAGGAAGGACATTGTTATTTATTTTTTTAATATTGTCAATTTCCATTTTATAAACAATCCAAACAAACAGTAATACCAACAAATTATTCAAAATTATTTTAGTAGCTACACTCTGTAGGTTATCATAAGTCAAAGACAATAAATAACATGCTATGGTAATAAAGGTATAAACGGCCATGGCACGCAGATTGTAGACAATCCGGTAATGCTTTTGCCCAAGCAAATAAGAAAAAATCATCATTCCACCATAAGCCGCCAAAGTGGCCCAAGCACAAGCCATATATGAATAGCTTGGTACAAAAATTACATTAACCACAATTGTGATAACTGCACCAGTAACGGAAATAAATGCACCATATTTAGTTTGTCCGCTTAATTTATACCAAATAGATAAATTATAAACAACTCCCAAGCACAAATTTGCAAACAATAAAATAGGAACTACATTTAAACCATCCCAATAAGGTTCGTCAATAATGTATTTTATCCACTCAAGGTTCATTAGAGTTACTAAAAAAAGTATAAGGCAAAAAATAACAAAATATTTCATTACGAAAGCATAGGTTTTTTTCGAATCTCTATCCTTTGCTTTACCAAAAAAGAAGGGTTCTGCTGCAAAACGAAATGCTTGAATAAAAATCGTCATCAATATGGCTATTTTATAGCACGCCCCGTAGATTCCCTGAGCAATCTGCGCTTCCTCCTTATCTACCATCAACTTTTTTAATATGATTCTGTCAAGTGTCTCGTTCACCATGCCCGCTAGGCCTAAGATTATGAGCGGCCAAGTGTATTTGAGCATTTCTTTCAGAAGTTCTACATTTAAACCCATGGTCAATGTCGAAAACTGCTTACTCATTA
>CALMND010000347.1 GCA_937868565.1 uncultured Bacteroidota bacterium
TTACGAGCAAACTGATTTTCTTCACGGATATTAGCATTCACCGCTATTCCAAGTTTTACCGCAAATTCAATTGCTTTTTCGTTCACTACCGGCAAAGTACCTGGGTGACCAAGCGTAACAACACTTACATAAGTATTTGGAAGTCCACCATACTCAGCAATATCACTGCTATACATTTTAGTTCTGGTGAGCAATTGAATGTGACACTCCAAACCAATAACCGCTTCATATTTATCGTAAATACTCATAAATTTGAAGCTTTAAAGATAGTACTTTTTAAGAGTAAACAACTACAAATAAAACACGAAATTTCGGGTAGTTTTGCACTAAGTATTATTATACAAATCACTTATCGTTGAGGCTTTTCGATAAGAAAATAAACGGGATGGGCTTCATTGTATTTTCTGATATAGCGGTATGTTTGTTGCTTCTGTTTTCTTCTGCTTAATTTTTTAAACTCTTCATAAATTTGTTTGTCACGACTCAACAAAGTTTCTACTTTGTACTGAGTAAACTCGGTGATATTTCCTTCATAGAAATTCATGATAAATTCTCTGGTTTCTGTTGTACTAACAGAGCCAATATAACCAAACCGGGGATCGTAAACACTCGGACTTACCACCTTTACATTAGCGACCAAAAAACAAATAGAACCAAAAACCGGAATCCTGTAGAATTCACCATTATAATTAATATAAAAAGTGTTCCCCTGGTAAAACCCCCAGACTCTTTTTGATTCCACCGTAACTATAGTCTCATTTACTCTATATGAAAATTTTTCCTGCAAAAGTGTTTTACTAATAAACTCAACCCTTTCCCTGTTTTTGTCCGAAATCAACTGCTCTTTCGGGATTGATCGGCTGTTTCTGAAATCTTCGTAGGTTAGAAAAATTCCTTCCTTAATAGGTTTTTCAGGAAAGTATAAACTACTATCGTTTTGAGCGAAACCTATACATCGAATTAATAATGTAACATATAAAATGAAACGGAATCGCAGCATAAACAAATGTCGGTTTTTTTAGTTAATTTTAAAGTTAAATATCGTTTATGCGCTTAACGGCGACTTTCATTCTGATTTTTTTTTCTCTTGCTTTTATTTCTCAAAATAGCAGTGGGGTCAATAATGCATTAAAAGTACGTTTGCAGGAAAAAACTCCAAACGGCTCCGTTTATACCATCTTAGTGCGAGGAGATATCAAAAAACTTATCTCTCACCAGCAATTCTATTCTTACACAATAAATTATTTTGAAGAAGATATTGCTTCCATTACCTGCAATATTAATAACATAAGCAATTTACTGGACAACAAAGTAATTTCTTACGCTGAATTTGTTGAGCCCCGCAAGCAAGTAATGAATGATACCATGGTTATTAAAAACCGGATAAGGCAAGTGAAGATGTGGACCTCTCCACTCCCCAAGGGCTACGACGGTAATGGAATTATTTTGGGAATTATAGATTCAGGGATAGATGTTACCCATCCCGATTTTAAGGATTCCTTAGGTAAAACACGAATTAAATTTATCTGGGATCAGGATAAAATTTCCGGCTCCACAGTTCCGCAACCTTTTAACTATGGAATTGAGTGGACAAGTAGTCAAATTGACGCCAATCAGTGCACACATACAGATTACACTTATTTTGGACACGGCACACACGTTTGTGGGATTGCCGCGGGGAACGGTCTGGCTTCTAAGAGGTTTGAAGGCTGTGCACCCAAAGCGGACATCATCGTAGTTGCCCTCGACTTTTCCTCCTCTAAACCAACAATTGCCGATGGAGTAAAATACATTGTGGCAAAAGCAGCCGCTCTGGGTAAACCTTGTGTTATTAACGCCAGTGTGGGTGATTATTACGGAAGTCATGACGCAACTGATTTAGAAGCCAAGCTCATTGAGAAAATGATAAAGAACAAACCCGGTCTGGTAATGGTAGCTGCTGCTGGCAACGCAGGTGGAGTTAAATTTCACACCAAAACACAGCCCCAAAATAACGACACTCTTTTTACCTGGATTAAAAAAAACGGTAACGTACTAACATACTGGTGCTACGGAGATGCTGCTCAGGTTACTAATTTAAAATTTAGTGTGGGCGCAAATCGTAACAACAATTCAAACATAGGACGAATTGGCTTCAAAAATTATAATTACGGTTTGGGAAATATTAAGAATGATACGTTGAACAAAAATGGCCAAAGAATTGCTATTGTTAAGACCTCAGCGAGCATCAATAGTTACGGCGTGTATGAATTATTTATTCAGATAAATGCCGATAGTTCCAACTTAAAGTGGCGTATTGAAACTACAGGCCAAGGGTTGCATCATGCCTGGAACTTTGATTTTATCTCTTCGGGTTTGCCAACCGTGGCACAATTTCCTGATATTTCGAAATATGTTTTACCTGATAGCATGTACAGCATGGTGAGTGGCTTTCAAAACAGCGAGGAGGTAATTACAGTAGCAAATTACGTAAACATGAACCGTTACTATAATGTAAAAGATAGTTTAATTGTTACCGCCGATATTCCCGGAGGTATTGCTAACACAAGTAGTAAAGGCCCTACCCGCGACGGAAGAATAAAGCCAGACATCAGTGCTACGGGTCACAATATACACAGCGCTATGGCTCTTGGTTTGCAATCACAATACCTCAGCTTTAATCGAAATTCGGTGGCGCAAGGCAGTATGCATGTGATTGGCGGTGGCACATCTGCAGCTTCGCCCGTTGTGGCGGGACTTGCCGCTTTGTATCTACAAAAATATCCCAATGCCACCAATCAGGATGTGAAAAACTCTATTCGTTATTGCGCTTACAACGATTCTTATACAGGTAACAATATTCCTAATTACGAATGGGGTTTTGGCAAGCTGGATGGAAAAGCTGCCATGCTTTGTACTCAACCTGTTGTTTTTGTTTCTTTAAATAAAACAAAGTTGGAAGAGGGAAATAATTTTTACCCAAATCCTTTTAACGACAAGGTAATTTTTGAATTCGCGCAGGAAATAAATGGTGTATTGACTGTTTACGGTAGCCATGGTGAATTATTGTATACTCAAAATATAAAAGGAAATAATTATTGTTTAGATTCTCAGGATTTACCTGCTAATTGCAACGGCTTACTGTTTGCGGTTGTACATACATCCGATACAGTATTTAACTACAAACTTGTTAAGGAAAATTAAATTATGCGTGTGGCTGGAAATAAACTTAAACACATGTCCGACTTTTACTTTTCGGAGCTTAACAATATATATGACAAAAAAGAAATAGAATCCATTTTTGCTTCCTCAGTGAATCATTTTCTTGGTTTTTCTAAAACTGAAATCATTACCAAATCTAACGAGAACATTAATCAAAGCGACTTACTGCACTTATACGATTGTTGCAAGGAGCTTAAAACAAATAAACCTCTTCAGTACATTTTAGGAGAAACTTGGTTTTATGATACACCGTTTTATGTAAATAATTCCGTGCTGATACCAAGGCCTGAAACAGAAGAGTTGGTAGAAATCATCACAAAGGAGAATCCCTCAGCAAAAAATATACTGGATATCGGTACAGGCAGTGGTTGTATCGCTATTTCTCTTAAAAAAAACATTCCTTCATCATCAGTATTTGCCTGCGATATAAGTTCAGAAGCCATTTCCTTGGCTCAAAAAAATGCCTTAAGTACTGATTTGAACGTTTGTTTTTATGAAGCAGATATTTTAGACAGGGAAAGTTTTACAAGAAAAACAACACACACATTTGATGTGATTGTGAGCAACCCCCCATATATTAAAGAAAGTGAAAGGCAGAACCTTGCAAAAAACGTTATCGACTTCGAACCCGCTCTGGCACTTTTTGTTGAAGGAGATGACTCCATCTTATTTTATAAGAAAATAATAGATATTTGCACTACTCTACTAAACAAAAATGGAAAACTCTATTTCGAATTAAACCCACTAACTGCTTTAAAAGTGCAAGATTACGCTGTTCAATCAAAAATATTCGATTCTATTACCATACTAAACGACATGAGTGGTAAACTCCGCTTTTTTAATGCAGTAAAAATATAACTATTGAAAAAAATTATCTTCATATTTCTCATTTTGGTTTCGTTGCAAAATGTTTTTTCCCAAAACAACGACGACACGACTCGCTTTATTCCAAAATACAGGCCCGGAATTAATTATACGTTTAAAACCAATGTTGGAACAGTCCATCAAGGCTACGTGGTTGATGAAACAATCAACTATATTACTGTTGAAAGTAGAAAAACGGGAGAAAAAATCGAACTTAAAAAAAATGAAATTGTAAGTTCAAGATCTTTATCCACGAGGGAGGGTTATGAAAACGACATCTTAGGAAATAACCCTCATGCGAGAAATTATTTACTCACTAACTCCGCTTTTCTTTTTGAAGAAGGAAAAGGAACTTCAACGAGTCATTGGTTTCTGTTTGAAAACATTGACTATGCACTTACTGATAACTGGGCGATTTGTGTTAATTCTTTAGCGTTTTACCCATTCTCTATCGGGGTTAAATGCGCTTTTAAAATTGCCGAGGTGGACTACGTTGGTGCCAACGTTTTTGGAATTGCAAATGTTTTATCCGGAAATACTGGCGGGTCCTTGTTATGGGGTTATGGAGCCTTTGGAAAATACACTCATGGTTCAAGTAATAGAAACTTCACATTCTCTGGCGGAATCTTGGGTTTAAATTCCGATATTTTTTCAACCGTTAGCACTAGCCCATTCGTTAACCTTTTGTTTACCAGCGCCTCGTATTGTAATCGCTTTACTAAGAAAGGTGCTCTTAACCTCGAAGGCTGGTATTTTCCGCAAACCCTAACGCTCATGGGAGGTATTGGCTTCAAACTATTGGCCGACGAACGAAATTGCTGGAGTTTTGGCTGTTATACCTTCTTTGATAATTCCAATAACAACGTTAGATTAAATTTAAAAACCGTTCCCATCCCTTATTTGGGAATTTCGAGGAAATTTAACTAGAACTAATTCTCTTTCAATCCTCTACCTGTTTTATTGATTTTATTATCGTGTTTTAATTCGATGATAATTTTATCCAACACGCCATTTACAAAAACCTTGCTATTAGGTGTACTATATTCTTTACTAATATCAATGTATTCATTCAGTGAAGCTTTTACAGGAATATTTGGTAAATGTAATATTTCAGTAAGCGCCATTTCCATTAAAAGCATATCCATATTGGCAATGCGCTCTATTTCCCAGTTCTTGGTGTGTTTATCAATTAATTCCTCTAGTTGCTTCCGATAAAGAATTGTTTTGTTAAATAACACACTCACAAAAGCGTAGTCATCCTTTTCATCTTTTAGAAGCGGTTGCATTTTAAATTCGCCTTCAAAATCTTCAAGGTTTCTTATTACTGAATTGAAAGCTACAAAAGTATCATCTGCCCAGTGAATATTCTTTTCCTCAAAAAGGGAAATAAGCACTTCGTTTTCAGTCAGATGTTCCAAAATTAATTCAATAATAAAGTCTCTATCCTCTTTAAATCCGGTTGATCCCGACATTAAATAATTCTTATAAGCATCTCCATCCCTAATTTCGTAAAAAAGTTTCTTAACTAAGTCAAAATCATTTTGCCAGGAAATCTTTTTCCCCTCAAGCTGCAACCTTACTTCCTTACTATTACTTAAACTAACCAACAAAGAATTTTCAGCAAATTTTAGGTTCGGATTTAAATCATCTTTAGTCGGTAAATGTTTGTTTTTACTCTCATCTATTACCAGAAGCGAAGCATGATGTAAATCAATTAACAAACCTAAAATCGAGAAATATAGTTCATGAATTTTTTCCAGACTCTTATATAGTTCTTTTTCAAAAAATGCCTGATTGGCCTCTTCGTGCTGAAAAAACGAATAGAGAGCCTGCATCACTTTTATTCTTAAGAATCTGCGATTTAGCATTTGCCTGAATTTTAATTGAAAATTAAATTTTTTTGTTTATCGTAATTAATCCTGAATGTTGATTTTCTACAATCGAGAATTAACGCATTATAACACTGCTTTAATTTTAGCAATGGATTCAAGGCGTTGTTCACCTAACCTGTTAGCAGCCATATAAGTTGGTATTCCTTCTTTTTTGGCCAATTGAAATAAATTAAAGGTAGTGTCGTATATTTTTTCTGCATGTGACATGGCTCTTTCTCTATTGTATCCCTCCAATTCATAATACACATTAATAATACCTCCGGCATTCACCACAAAATCTGGTGCGTATAAAATGCCTTTTTTACCAACTACTTCACCATGTATTTTTTCGTCTGCTAATTGATTGTTAGCAGCTCCACAAATAATTTTACATTTCAATTTAGCCAAGGTATCATCATTTACTGTAGCTCCCAAGGCACAGGGTGCATAAATGTCAATATCCAGATTAAACATTTTATCCGCCGCAACCACTTCGGCTTTGTATTTATCCGCTGTGACTTTTAATCTCTCTTCACTAATATCATTAATATAAACCTTTGCGCCTTCTGAAGTTAAATGGTTCACCAATACTTCGCCCACATGGCCAATACCTTGAACCAAAACTTTTTTCCCGTTCAAACTATCATTTCCCCAAACTTCACGTGCACTGGCCTTCATACTCACGTAAACGCCATAGGCAGTAACCGGACTCGGGTCACCACTTCCGCCCATATTTTCAGGTAAACCGCTCACATAATCGGTTTCCATTTTAATAATTTCCATATCTCGACTGGTCATGGCCACATCCTCAGCAGTGATATATTTTCCCCCTAAGCTGTTTACAAATTTCCCAAAACGACGAAGCAAAGCTTCATTTTTGATTTTTTTCGCATCACCAATAATTACCGCTTTTCCACCGCCCAAGTTAAGTCCTGCAACAGACGATTTATATGTCATACCACGCGAAAGACGCAGTACATCATTAAGTGCTTCCATCTCACTTCCATAATTCCACATACGTGTGCCACCTAAAGAAGGCCCAAGTACGGTATTATGAACTGCAATTATGGCTTTTAAGCCGGTTGCATTATCATTGCAAAATAAAACTTGCTCGTGGTTATAAAGGCTCATTTGACCTATAACCGGATTTTTAGTCAAGTCGTTGTTATTTAAAACTTTCACTTCCATAACGGTTTTTTAGAACTGGTAAATTTAGGTTAATTGATGCAATATACAAAAGAAATAACGCAAAGGGACACAGAGAAATAAAGAAAACTCTACCTTTGTTTTGTGAAACATCTTAAAGTCTTAAATCATTATTTCTTAAAATATAAATGGCATTTTTTGG
>CALMND010000348.1 GCA_937868565.1 uncultured Bacteroidota bacterium
GAGGGCTTTATTTCCGGTGCTTTTCCGCCAGCAAGCTGGACCTCAGTTAACTCCAATGGCGGTACAAATTCTTGGTCAAGGGTAACAAATGCTGGAGGGTATGGCTTTAGCAACGAGTCTACTAAATACGATTTTTTTAACAATACAGTTATTGGAGATCGGGACGAACTTTATCTTCCACCAATGAATTTGGCCGGATTTACTGGAATAAATATGACTTTTGATTACTCTTATGTGCAACGCACAGCGAATAGTAATGATAAATTAGATGTTCTTGTTTCGCCGAATTGCGGAGCGAATTGGTACAACGCCTATTCAGCCTCAGGCTCAGCACTTGCAACAGTTCCTACACCTCAGTCTACTGCTTTTACTCCCAATGCTGCTGACCCGTCGCATTGGAACACTACACTGGTTAGTTTTGGTGGATACAACGTACAGGATATTTTAGTGAAGTTTGTGGTAACAAATGATAATGGTAACAACCTCTATATCGACAATGTTAATCTGCAACAAGCTAACGTGGTAGGTCTTACAAAAGGTAGTTTGAGTTTTAATGCAAGTATGTATCCCAACCCTGCAAATGGTTCAACAAATTTGTCTATTAATTCGCCAAATGCTGGTAAAGCAAAAGTTTCTATCGCGAATACTCTGGGCCAATTGGTATACAATAAAGAGGTGACCCTTGAATTGGGTGCTAATAGTATTGAAATTGACCTTAAAGAACTAACAAATGGCGTTTATAATGTGTCTATTGACACGAACAAAGGCACCATTGTTAAAAAGTTAAGTGTAAACAAATAGACTTAAGGTTTTTAAACAGGCCCCGGTAGTAATACCGGGGTTTTTTTGTGCCAAAGAATTTTAACATTTGTAGTTAGGCTCCTCTTATTACTTTTTTTATATTTGTTAATCAATTATTTAACATGTTAAGAACTAGAACCATGAAAAAAGATTTATTTGCTTTCTGTTTAGTGCTCTTTGGTTTTTCCTTGATCGCGCAAACCCCTAGATTGTCATTATATGAGGAATTTACTGGCGAGACCTGTCCTCCATGCGCTTCCACTAATCCTGGACTTAACGTTCTGTTAGCATCTCCCACTAATACACCCAAAATAGTAGCTATTAAATGGCAGGTTCCTATTCCTTCGGCTCCATCTAATACTTGGTCGCTTTACCAAACAAACAAAACCGAAATAGATTGGCGTTGGACAGCCAATGGGTATGGCTATAATCCTGCGATCAATTCAGCACCGTCGAGTAAAATAGATGGTCAGGAAGCAACCGTTTTTGGTGCAATTTCCGGACATCCCACTAATCTTAATAATGCAGTTATTGCAACAGCTCAATCATACACCTCCGCTTTTCAGGTTGGCATGAGTCGTGCATGGAATTATAATTGTAGTGCGGTAATTGTAACCGTGAATATTCAGGCTACTGCTAACTTTACCTCAACCGGTAGTTTAGTTTTTCGTACCGTTATGGTTGAAAAATTAATTCAATTTTCGGTGCAACCCGGAACAAACGGAGAAAAGAATTTTGAAGATGCTGCTATCAAGTCATTCCCAACCCTCCAATCGGGTGTGTCAATGGCTCCTACTTGGACGGTTGGACAAACTCAAACGTTCACTTTAAATTGTGTTATCCCTTCCTATGCTCGTAAGAAAAGCGAAATCGCTTTTGTGGGTTTTATTCAGGACGACGGTAATAAAAAAGTTGCTCAGGCCTATAGATTGGACAAAGCGGCGCTTCCTAGTGAGGGAATTAGTGTTGTAAATACCAAAGTGGATGTTACTTGTACCAATTCCATTACGCCTAAAATTACTGTTATTAATAGTGGACAAAATGTAATTACCAACCTCAATATTACCCCTTATACTGATGGTGTTGCAGCCAGCCCAATCAATTGGACAGGAAATATTGGCTTAGGTCTTAGTGCCAATATCTCACTTTCGGGAGTAACAAGTTCTACAGTTGCAGGAAACCATACTTTTTCCTATAACATTAATTATATTAATACTCCGGCAACTATATTCAACCAAACAACTATTTCAAATAAAGCAAGTTATCTGGTTGCTACTAGTTCTCAGACGAGTCCTGTAGCTGAGGGATTTCTTTTCGGTACTTACCCTCCTGTTGGATGGTCGCTGTCTAATCCGGACGCTGGGGCAAGTTGGGTACGTGTAACGAATGCGGGTGGTTTTGGTTTAACCAGTCAATCGGCAAAATACGACTTTTATAACAACACAGCACCCGGTGATGTGGATGAGTTATATTTACCCCCAACAAATTTGGCCGGAGATAGTGACCCCGACATGACTTTTGACGTGGCTTACGTTCAGCGAACAGCAACAAGCGATGATAAATTAGAGGTTTTTGTTTCCGATAATTGCGGAGCAAATTGGAAATCTGTTTATAGTGCGTCTGGAGTAGGCTTGGCTACCGTGCCATCTCCACAGTTCTCGGCTTTTACCCCTAATCCTTCAGATGCTAGTCATTGGAGAACAGAGGCCATTTCCTTAGTAGGATTTAATAAAGAAAATGTATTAGTGAAGTTTGTTACAACGAGCGATCACGGTAATAATCTCTATTTAGACAATGTAAATCTTTGGCAATCAAAACCTGTTGGTCTAAGCAAGCCTAATACCACCAGTTTCAGTGTGAACCTGTTTCCAAATCCTACGTCCGGAAACGCAGCCCTTAAAATCAGTTCTTTAAGTGTAGGTTCCGCAAAGGTTTCAGTAATTAATATGCTTGGACAAGTTGTTTATACAAAACAAACTAAATTAGATACAGGCGTTAATACCGTCTCCTTAGACACAAAAGAATTTGCCAATGGTGTTTATAATGTGATTGTAGAAGGCAATCAGGGAACCGTTATCAAAAAATTAAATGTAATTAAATAATATTCATATTTAAATCAGATTCTGTTCAATTCCAGACAAACCAAAATAAAAATAAAAAAATGAAAAAAGGTATAATACTATTACTCTCTGTAATCAGCTTGAAATCAATAGCTCAACCGAGTATGGCAGTTACACACAAAGTAACAGGCGCTTCTATGAGCCCAAATTCCGTATTTTATTCGACTACGATACCCGAAGATTTAATGGAACAAGTGTTCGACATCAGAAACACAAGTGCTTCTACTAAGGCTTATGACGTAAAACGTTATGACATTAAATTAAACAAAATTTCCGCAACCGATTCTGCCAAAGCGCACTTTTGTTTTGCAAGTCAGTGTTACGGTGCTTCTACGTTTACTTCTCCAACCTCTCTCACATTAGCAGCCAATCAAAGCGCATCGGGTGTTTCCGGAAGTTTTCAAATGCTTTTCGCTGATTTAGAAGAAGCAACTGCGAAAGGCTTTAGCCACATTAAGTACACTATCATTAACTCGGCTCTTTCCAGCGATTCGTTGCAGTTTTCTATTAAATACAATGATATTTCTATGGGAACAAAGCAAAGTTCTCAAGAAATTGGTTCATTTGAGGTTTCTCCAAATCCTGTAAAGGAAAATGCTGTTATAAGGCTTAACTCTTCTAAATCAAACGAAACCAAATTAACAGTATTTAATGCATTAGGGTCAAAAGTTTTTGAAAAAAGCGCTAGCCTAAATGTGGGTAAAAACGAAATTCCCATCGAAACGAGTCAGCTAAAAGGAGGAATCTATTTTGTAAGTATGGATTTTGGGGATGGCCCGATCACAAAGAGGATAATTGTTGAATAATTATTTTATTTGAAACCCCGATAACTCGGGGTTTTTAATTTACGCTAATTCGTACCTCCAGATAATTGAAAGCCCCGGCTCGTTGGTCTTATTAGCTTTGATTAACACACCCAACGCAAAATAATTTTCCATTTATTACACTGTTGACCAACTCGAAGACGTGATGGATTCAAAGAGTTTTACTTTGTCCATATTACCCACAATAAAAAATAGGGATAATCTTAAAACCAGCAGAACCTTTCAATAAGTTGTAGCAAACCTTAAGTTTAGCATTACGCTTCAATTTGCTGGTGCTTTCAAAAGAAACTACGGTTCACATATCTCCCTGTTCAAAACTCCCTATCAAAGTGCAATTCTTTGATTTACAGCCTTTAATAAGCCCCAAAAAATTCATAAATTTGCACTCTTAATTTTGGAGATTTTACTATGACAACCGATAATTTTGTAAGCCGTCACAACGGGCCTCGTGAGCAGGAGGTTAAAGCTATGCTTAAAAAAATTGGCGTTTCGAGCGTGGATGAATTAATCAACCAAACCGTTCCTTCCCAAATACGTTTAAAACAACCTCTGCGTGTGGCTCCCGCCATGAGTGAGTATCAATACATTAAACACTTAAAGGCCTTAGGCAAAAAAAACAAAGTGTTTCGTAGTTATATCGGCTTAGGCTATTACAACAACATTTTACCCGCAGTTATTCAACGCAACGTTTTAGAAAACCCGGGTTGGTACACGGCCTACACGCCTTACCAGGCAGAGATTGCACAAGGACGTTTGGAAGCGCTTTTGAATTTCCAAACCATGATTATGGATTTAACCGGCATGCCCATTGCAAATGCTTCCCTGTTAGACGAAGCCACAGCAGCAGCAGAGGCGGTGTTTATGTTTTACAACAACCGGAGCAAAGAAAAAGTAAAAAATAACGCGCACAAATTTTTTGTAAGCAATACTGTTTTTCCTCAAACGCTGGATGTGATTAAAACCCGCTCTGCGCCAATTGGAATTGAGGTTGTGGTGGGCGATGCATTAACATATCAGTTCGATGATTCTTGTTTTGGAGCTTTGATTCAGTATCCGGATATCAATGGAGAAGTGAGCGATTATAAAAATTTTGTTGCTAACGCCAAATCCAAAGAAATACAAGTTGTGGTTGCCACAGACCTTCTTGCTCTTGCACTATTAAGCCCTCCCGGCGAGTGGGGCGCTGACTGTGTGGTTGGGAATTCACAGCGCTTTGGGGTGCCATTGGGTTATGGCGGGCCGCACGCAGCATTTTTTACCTGCCGTGAAGATTACAAACGTTTAATTCCCGGAAGGATTATCGGTGTTTCGGTGGACAGTCAGGGAAATCAGGCTTTGCGCATGGCCTTGCAAACCCGCGAACAACATATTAAACGTGATAAGGCGACTTCCAATATTTGTACGGCACAAGCTTTGCTAGCTATTATGGCCAGCATGTATGCGGTGTATCACGGTCAGGAGGGGGTTAAAGCCATAGCTGAAGCCGTGCATAGCGCCACTGTTTTTGCGGCAGCAGAATTAAAAAAACTAGGGTACGAAATAAAAACCAAATTATATTTTGATACGATTGTGGTAGCCGCCGATTCTAAAAAAATTCGCGCGCTCGCAGAAACTAAAGAAATTAATTTCCGATACATAGATGATAAACATGTCGGAATTTCTTTAGACCAAACCGTTGAAGAACAAGACCTGACGGATGTTTTAACCATATTTGCGCAAGCAGCAGGCAAGTCTTACAAAGACCCAGGCTGCGATGCACAGAATATTATCAAAGGAACTTTTGCCGAGAGAAAATCCGCTTACTTAACGCACCCTGTGTTTAACAGTTATCACAGCGAGAGTGAAATGATGCGTTACATCAAACGTTTAGAGAATAAAGATCTGTCTCTGGTTCACTCCATGATATCTTTAGGTTCCTGCACCATGAAATTAAACGCGGCTTCAGAACTCCTACACCTTACCTGGCCTGAGTTTGCAAGCATTCACCCATTTGTTCCCGTTGAACAGGCTCAAGGTTATACTGAAATAATCGAGCAGCTAAATAAAGACCTTTCTGAAATCACAGGATTTGCCAGAATGAGTATGCAGCCCAATTCTGGCGCGCAAGGCGAATACGCCGGACTTATGGTGATTCGTGCTTATCACATTGCAAACGGACAACCGCATCGCAACGTAGCTCTTATTCCATCTTCCGCGCACGGAACAAACCCTGCAAGTGCAGCTATGGCTGGCATGACCATTATTGTTACCAAATGCGATGATAAAGGAAATATTGACCTAGCTGATTTACGCGCGAAAGCTCAACAACACAAAGAAAATTTGTCCTGTTTAATGGTGACTTACCCTTCAACACACGGGGTGTATGAGGAATCCATTATGGAAATTACCAAGATGATTCATGATAACGGTGGATTGGTTTATATGGACGGTGCAAACATGAATGCACAAGTTGGATTAACCTCGCCCGGAAATATTGGGGCGGATGTTTGTCACCTTAACTTACATAAAACCTTTGCCATTCCTCATGGCGGCGGCGGTCCCGGCATGGGTCCGATTGGCGTGGTTGAGAAACTCGTTCCATTTTTACCTTCGCATCCCATTATAAACACTAGTGGCGATAAAGGAATTAGTGCCGTGTCGGCAGCGCCCTATGGCAGCTCCTTAATTTTATTAATTTCTTACGGTTACATAAAAATGTTGGGTGGCGAAGGAGTAAAACAAGCAACAGAAATGGCCATCTTAAATGCCAATTATATTAAAGAAATTTTGAAAGACCATTACAGAATTTTATACACTGGTAAAAACGGACGCTGCGCCCACGAAATGATTTTAGATTGCAATGAATTTAAAATGGCAAGTGGAGTTGAAGTAGCGGATATGGCTAAACGTTTGATGGACTTTGGATTTCACGCACCAACAGTAGCTTTCCCGGTTGTGAATACCTTAATGGTAGAGCCAACCGAATCTGAATCTAAAGCGGAACTGGATCGTTTTTGCGAGGCCATGATTACTATTCGTAAAGAGATAAAAGAAATTGAAGAAGGAAAATTTGATAAAACGAACAATGTCATTAAAAACGCCCCGCACACCGGCAAATTAGTTGTTTCTGATAATTGGGACAAACCCTATAGTCGCGAAAAAGCAGCATACCCTTTAAATTGGGTTCGTGATAATAAATTTTGGCCGAGTGTTGGAAGAGTGGATAATGCTTATGGTGATAGAAATTTGGTTTGTAGTTGTGCGCCGATTGAAAGTTATATGAACGAAGCTCTTTCTGTTTAGAGGAATAAACTTTGAGCATAAAATAATCATAGCTATACCATAAAGATTATAATTTGCAGTATAAGTGGTCATCATACCCATTTTAGTAGTAAATAGATTTTGAACGGAATTAAGTTCTGCGATGGATTTAAATGTAAGATTTAATTTTTCTATAAGGTTTGGCAGAACAAAAAATTAACGATAATCAATTAGCTTACCCTTATAAAGTTAATTTTTAGACTTAGAGCCTGTTTAAAATTTCTATAATTATTTTATTATGCGTCTTTTTACCTGCAACTTCGTTAGTTTTTTCGCCGAATATACCCGATTTCGACTGCAAAAATTGCCTCGTTTCGGCTAAAAATATGCTATAACAACTCTAAAATATAAAATTTAAATAGGCTCTTACAATTCAAGAGTTTTCCCATTATTCCGTACCTTGCAATTTATTTAGTAAATTATGCGGAGTCGCCTTATTTATTATTTCCTTTTTTGTTCTGTCATTTGTTTTTCGCAATCGGGAAGCAAAATAATAGATTCTCTGGAGAAAAGAATAAGTAATCTAAAAGACACGCACGAAATACTCAAAGAAAAAGCAACTCTGTTACTTAAGTACTATACAGTCGGACAGCCAAAAAAATCTTTAATACTATATAAAGAGGCCCAACAAGAAGCCTTAAAACTAAACTCGGAATCAGGATTAGCAGCCCTAATGCACGCCAGAGGAACTCTTTTTTACTACGAATCGGTTTTCGACTCGGCACTTATATATTATGAAAGGGCTCTTACAATACGCACAAGAATAAAGGATAATGTAGGCATTTTAAAAAGTACCGTTAACATCGGCTCAATTTATTTTATGCTTGGAGATCATAAGAAAGCACTTACCTACTACGAGGTTGTTCAAAGAAAAGAAGCGGAATTACATTACGAGGAGGGAGAATACCTTTCTATAAACAACTTAGGCACCATATATAATTCCCTTAAAATTCATAACGAGGCGCTGAATTATTTCAGAAAGGCAGAAAAAATATACAGCGCTAAAAAAAATAATGGCCAGCTTATATACACCTATGAGGGACTCGCTAATGTATATAAAGATTTGAAAAAGCCCGACACTGCACTTTTATATGCCTATAAAGCAAAACACCTATGTGAGCTGTTGGGAGAGAGCCGCTCGTTGGGGTATTCACTTTTAAACATTGCCCTTTTTAATAAGGATCTTAAAAATTACCAAATCGCTAAAAGTTACCTGGATTCCGCTTTATATTTTGCTGACATGCTTAAAGACAAAAGACTGGAACTCGCTTCTCTTGGTAATAAAGCCGCAATTGATTTAATACTAAACCAACCAGATAGTGCCTACCGTTACATGAGTAAAATCATGGTTTTTGAAAATGAAAATGAATTCAAAAATCATCGCTTTGAACTGGCTGAAATTATTGCTCGATATTATTATGATAAAGCAGATTTCAAAAAAGCATTTGCGTATATCGATTTGCACCAGAAATATAAGGACAGCCTTTATAACAGTGAGGTTACCTCACAGATAAATGAAATGAAAGCTAAATATGAAACAGAGAAAAAAGATAAAGAGAACCAACTGCTGCAGGCCGAAAATAAAACCCAAAAAACTACCCGTAACTATTTGATTATTATTTTGACAGTTGCCATTATTACAATAGTTGGAGCCATTTTTGCGAATACTAAAATAAGGAGTGTGAATACCATGTTGGAAGTTCAAAAAAAAGAAATTAAGCACCAAAAAGAAATTGTTGAAAACAAGAAATGCTGGATAGCATAAATTATGCTCGTCGCATACAATTTGCTTTATTGGCAAGTGATAGCCTACTGAAGATTAATCTACCTGAACATTTCGTTTTGTTTAAACCCAAAGATATTGTAAGCGGTGATTTTTATTGGGCGACTAAGAAAAACAACTTTTTTTACCTAGCCGTTTGCGACTCCACAGGACACGGCGTTCCCGGTGATTTTATGAGTTTATTAAATATTAATTTTTTAAACGAAGCCATTAATGAAAAAGAAATTACCGCGCCGCATGAAATATTAAACCATGTCCGTAATCGCTTAATTGAAAACATGGATGGAGGTCGGGACGGAATGGATGCCATTCTTGTAAAAATTCCCGTTAAAGAACAAAATAATTTTACGATTGAATATGCAGCAGCAAATAACGTTCCCGTTTTAATAAGAAACAAACAAGCACTGAGTTTACTCAAAGATAAAATGCCTGTTGGCCGTGGTGAGAATATAAACTCTTTTAATACGCATACAATGGAAATACAAAAAGGAGATACGCTTTATTTATATACCGACGGTTTCGCCGACCAATTTGGCGGACCAAAAGGCAAAAAATTCATGTACAAACAATTGGATACTATTCTATTACAAAATAGCTCATCGCCCTTAGCGGAACAAAAAAACAACCTTATAACACATTTCGAAAACTGGAAGGGAAGCTTGGAACAAGTAGACGACGTTTGTGTGGTAGGAATGCAGTTTTAGAAAACTATTTTCCTATTCTTCGAAAAATTAAATTGAAAACGAAAGGGATTATCTCAAAAAGTTTGATTGTGCTGTCATTCTGAACTTGCTTCAGAATCTGTGCTCCAGCACAATCAAACTTTTGAGGCAGTCCCAACAACAAACCCTATGTGTTATTTAATACTTATTTTACCCTTCACAATAAATGCATTCGGAAATTCCGATTGTACTTTTTTCAAAGACTCAAAAGCTTCCAACTTACTCTTATAATCACCAACCAAAATAACAAAATTGGGTTGTTGATATTCTATATCTGTTGAAAAATCAGGGAAACTCTTGGTGAACTTTGTTCTCACCAATTCAGCTGCATTTCTTTCAACCCCAAAATGAATCTTAATTCTATATCCATCTCGTTTACCGTTAGTAAGACGATGATATTCCGCTTTTCTTTGAATGGCCTGCTGTACCTTCAATTGAGTTTGTAATTGGTTGTCGTTACCCTTGTCTTGAGCCGACAGTAAAATAGATACGAGAAAAAAAAGAATGCTTAGCGTTTGTTTCACAGCGTAAAATTAGATAAAAACATGAATTTTGGCATTCAATTAAACTAATTTAAGATATAGAACGGAAGTCGACAAAAACATCTCACGCCTATTTTCGATTTTTTCCAACTAAAAATTTTCCAACCAAAAACTATAAAAACAATGTTATTTTTAGGCTTATCATCAGTTGTTCAATGAGTTACGTTTTTTCAGTTTAAGTAATCTTTCTTATTATTTTATTAAATTTACTCTCTATTCTAATTTTAAACCATGGACAAATTTTCATATCTGGGTAATAGCGACGTAAATGCAATTGAAGAGCTATTTATCCAGTTCCAAAAAGAACCGAACTCGGTTGATAAAAGCTGGCAGGATTTTTTTAAAGGTTTTGAGTTTGCTAGAACTGATTATACAACCGCTGAAGGTGTCGCAATACCTGAAAATGTAAGCAAAGAGTTTAAAGTCATTAATTTGATAAATGGTTATAGGATGCGCGGACATTTGTTCACTAAAACCAATCCGGTACGCCAACGCCGTACCTATAAACCTGACATGGCTCTGGAAGTATTTGGTTTATCAGATAAAGATCTAGACTCCGTTTTTCAAGCAGGTTCTGAAATAGCTATGGGTCCTGCCAAATTACGCGATATAGTGGCGCATTTGGAAATGACCTATTGCAACAGCATTGGTGCAGAATACATGTTCATTCGCAATCCGGAACTTTTAAAGTGGCTGGAGACGCGGATGGAAAAATCGCAAAATATTCCGTCGTTTACCAAGGAACAGAAGAAAGATATCTTAAATAAACTCACGGAAGCTGTAGTGTTTGAGAACTTTTTAGCTACAAAGTTTGTTGGGCAAAAACGCTTTTCGCTGGAAGGAGGCGAGTCTTTTCTTCCTGCGCTGAATGCTTTAATTGAGCATGGGAGCGATTTGGGAATAGAAGACTACGTTATTGGTATGGCACATCGTGGTCGCTTGAATGTGTTAGCCAACGTCATGCATAAACCCGCCAAAGATATTTTCACTGAGTTCGAAGGACGTCCGAGCGAAGACAGTTTGTTTGATGGAGACGTGAAATACCACATGGGTTACAGCTCCGATTTTACGAGCGATTCAGGTAAACAAGTTCATATTTCATTAACACCCAATCCCTCGCATTTAGAGACGGTTGCTCCTGTAGTGCAAGGAATTACGCGAGCTAAAATCGATCACCGTCATCAAGGGAACTATAAAAAAGCCTGTCCAATAATTGTGCATGGAGATGCAGCCATTGCCGGACAAGGTATCGTTTACGAAGTAATACAAATGGCCCATCTCGAGGCTTACAAAGTCGGAGGAACGATTCATTTTATTATTAATAATCAGGTTGGCTTTACAACTAATTACATTGATGCCCGCTCCAGTACTTATTGCACCGATGTAGCGAAAGTGACTAAGTGCCCCGTGTTTCATGTAAATGGAGATGATGTAGAAGCCTTGTGTTTGGTAGCCCGCATGGCTATGGAATACCGTCTG
>CALMND010000349.1 GCA_937868565.1 uncultured Bacteroidota bacterium
TCAGTCATGGACAAGCAAAATAAAAGAATTGTTTTAGTTACAGGAGCCACTGGAGGCCTAGGAACTGCCATGTGCAAAGAATTGCATAAAGACGGTTATCATGTTGTGGGTAACTATCACACCAAGGAAAAGGCAGAGAAATGGATGACGGATATGAAAGCTGAAGGTTTTGACATACAGCTTTACCATGGTGATGTAGCTGATTTTGATAGCGCCGGAGACATGATTAGAAAAATTGAGGCTGAGATAGGCCCAATAGACACTTTAGTGAACAACGCCGGTATTACGCGTGACGGACGTTTAATCAATATGAAAAAAGAAGATTGGTACTCCGTTATTAATACTAATTTAAACTCAGTGTTTAATTGTTCGAGGCAAGTGTTGGATGGCATGATTGCGCGAAAATTTGGGCGTATAATTAATATTTCTTCAGTTAACGGTCAACGTGGTCAATTTGGTCAAACCAATTACAGCGCGGCCAAAGCAGGGATGCATGGTTTTACAAAATCTTTGGCAATGGAAGTAGCTAAATATGGCATTACCGTGAATACAATTTCTCCAGGCTATATTGGTACAGACATGGTAATGGCCGTTCCTGAAAAAGTACTGGCTCAAATTGTGGCTCAGGTTCCAATGGGGCGACTTGGTGGCACACACGAAGTAGCGCATTTAGTAAGCTTTTTAGCCAGCGAAGAAACCAGTTTTATCACCGGTGCTAATTACAGCATTAACGGAGGGCAGCACGTTTATTAATTGATACCTTTCGTTTAAAATGGAATACGCGGCCAATACGCCTTCCGTTTTTTATTTTAACCAATTCTTTCCCCCCGCAAGGGGGTTTGTTATTATAAATAAAACACCTATTTTAGGCCTCTAACTAATAATTTTATTATGCAAGAAACAAACGACAAAAAGGGTCATCCAATTGGACTTTACTTTTTATTTTTTACAGAAATGTGGGAGCGTTTTAGCTATTACGGAATGAGGGCCATCTTCATTTTGTTCATGACTAAAGTGTTACTGTTAAAAGATGCCGATGCTTCTCAAATTTATGGAAGTTATACAGGTTTGGTTTATTTAACGCCCCTGTTGGGTGGTTATCTGTGTGATAAATTTTTGGGTAACCGCAGGAGTATTATCGTTGGAGGTTTACTTATGGCAATTGGCCAGTTTTGTATGTTTTTAAGTGCTTCAGCGGGTGCCGATGGAGGAATAGCCATCATGTGGTTGGGATTAACCTCGTTAATCATTGGTAACGGTTTCTTTAAACCAAACATTTCTACCATGGTAGGGCAACTTTACCCAGCAGGAGACAGAAGAATTGATAGTGCATTTACTATTTTTTACATGGGTATTAATCTTGGAGCTTTCTTTTCTCCTCTAGTATGCGGTTCTATGGATTTTAAATGGGGATTTTTAGCCGCATGTATTGGAATGATAGTGAGTTTGATTTGTTTCATCCTTTTCCAAAAGAAATATCTTGTTTCTGAAGAAGGAAAAAATATAGGTTTGCCCGTTAAAAAAATGGATATGAAGAGTATCCTTTTGGTGGCAGGTTCGATAGGTATCGTTTTTTTCATGCTCAACTTCAAACAAATGTTTCAGAGTGATATTGAAATAATAAGTTATTTTATATACGGCGCTATGATTATTATGCCAATCATCATTCTTGCAGATAAGAGTTTAACTAAGCTGGAACGTAACAGAATCATTGTGATTTTTATATTGGCTTTCTTTGTTATTTTCTTTTGGGGAGCTTTTGAACAAGCTGGAGCTTCTCTTACTTTGTTTGCCGACAGACAAACAGACAGGCATGTGATGGGTATGGAAATGGACGCTTCCTATTTTCAATCTATTAATCCATTAGCTGTTATTTGTTTTGCTCCTTTGTTTACTTTGTTATGGGGCTTTTTACATAAAAGAAAAATGGAACCTTCTTCGCCCTATAAAATGGCTTATGGTTTAGCTTTGGTAGCACTAGGTTATGTTGTAATTGCGATTGCCGTAAAAGGTCTTGGTATTGGCGAAAAAGTAAGCATGTGGTGGTTGGTTTCATTATATTTAATTCACTCTATGGGCGAGTTATGTTTATCACCAATAGGTTTGTCTATGGTGTCAAAATTGGCTCCTTTGCGCTTATCTTCTTTGATGATGGGGACCTGGTTTTTAGCCAATGCTGCCGCTAATAAGTTTGCCGGTACGCTAAGCGCTTTAATTCCTCCGTCAGGAGATGCTGTTGATCCAAATGTACCTGTTGTGTACCCTTCTTTTTTAGGGTATCAAATCACAAATTTGTATGAATTCTTTATGTTGTTTATTGTAATGACAGGTGTTGCAGCGGGTATTTTGTTTTTATTGGGTTCAATTTTACAAAAACTAATGAACGAAAAACATGTAGAGGTTATTCCTGATTTGGATAGATAATTTTTAAAATTCATCTATTATAGTGTCTCAAACTTTAGAGCAAATTCAGAATTTTAAAGGCAAGTACCCCAGACAACTGTGGTACTTGTTTTTTTCCGAGATGTGGGAACGTTTCAGTTTCTACGGCATGCGAGGCATGCTCACCTTTTTCATGGTGAATGAATTGAAACTCGGTGAAGGGCAAGCCAATCTTCAATACGGAGCCACTCAGGCATTCGTATACGCACTCACCTTTGTGGGCGGTTTGTTGGCGGACAAAATACTGGGTTTTCGCCGCTCCTTATTTTGGGGAGGCATTTTAATGATAATTGGCAGCATCGTCCTGGCTATTGATCCAAAAACTTTTTTCTTTGTTGGTATAGGTTTTAATATTATTGGCACCGGATTTTTTAAGCCCAATATTTCAAGTATGGTTGGTAATCTCTACAAAGAAGGAGATAATCGCATTGATGCCGGATTTTCTTTGTTTTACGCCGGCGTGAATTTAGGGGCCTTGTTTGGGGGGTATCTGTGTATCGCTATTGCTAAAAGGGAATTGTTAGCGGATTTTATTCCGGCACATTTAGCATGGAACGTTGCATTTGGAATTTCTTCTTTTTTTATGATGGTGAGTTTACTTACTTTTATTCGCACTCAAAAAAGCCTTTCTACCATTGGTCTTTCACCACTAGCACATTTGGAAAGCGGTCGTAGACGCATTTATGAAATCGCTACTTTCGCTTTGTCGTTGGTTCTTATTCCCGTTGTAATTATTATGGTTGCTAAAACCGAATACACTGATATTTTTATGAACATTATTGGTCCCGCCTCGGTGGTGTATCTTATTTATGAAATGAAAAATTATGGCTGGAAGGAAAATAAAAAGCTTATTGCTGCCTTATTATTTATGTTTTTCTCCATTTTCTTTTGGGCTTTCTTTGAGCAGAGTGGGGGCTCCTTGAGTTTGTTCGCCGCAAACAATTTGAATAAAAATATTTTAGGAGTGGAATTTGATCCCAATGGTGTAAATAATTCCGCCAACTCTCTATTTGTAATTTGTTTTGCTGCCTTGGTTGGTCTGGCATGGGTTTGGATGAGCCATAAAAAAATTGAACCAAACACCATTGTTAAATTCGGATTAGGTTTTTTGTTTTTAGCTGGAGGCTTTTACACCTTTTATTACACACGCTTTTTCACTAACGAACAAGGCATTACCTCTTTAGGAGTATTTACTTTGGGATGGTTCATCATTACTTTTGGGGAATTGTGTTTATCGCCAATCGGCATGGGTGTTATGACCAAGCTCTCACCGAAAAAACTCCAGGCGGTGATTATGGGAATGTGGTTCTTGGCCAGCGCTTACGGACAATATTTTGCCGGAATTCTGGGAGCCAATATTGCCAATGCTTCTGAGAATTCCAATAATTATGAAAAGCTTATGGTATACACAGATGGGTACAAACAACTGGGACTTTATTCTTTAATAGCAGGTGTGCTAATCATCGCCATTTCGCCGTTGATGAAAAAAATGATGGGTGGGGTGAAGTAGTTTCTGAGAGAGGTAAATAGATACATTTTGTTATGTTATCCATAATTTGGGAATTTTTGCGAATTTTTTAACTTTAAAAATCCTGCAATCCGCAGCGATCAATTTTAACCCAACCCCACATTTTGTCCCTCTTTTGTCATTTTGTCATTTTATTGGCTAATGGTACTATTTTTGCAAAGTATAAGCACCTAAAATTTAACAATTATGAGTACAACAGGAAAAATTAATGTTCAAACAGAAAACATTTTCCCAATTATTAAAAAGTTTCTTTACAGCGACAATGAAATATTTTTGCGTGAATTGGTAAGTAATGCAGTGGACGCCACACAAAAGCTAAAGGCCCTAAACAGTATGGGCGAAGCAAAAGGTGAGCTGGGTGACATTAAGATTGAAGTTGAGGTAGATAAATCATCCAAAACCATTACCATAAAGGATAAAGGTATTGGTATGACAAAGGAGGAAATTGAAAAGTACATTGCTCAGATTGCTTTTAGTGGTGCCGAAGAATTCGTAAATAAGTACAAAGATAAGGTTGACAAAAACGTAGTTATTGGTCATTTTGGTCTTGGTTTTTATTCAGCCTTTATGGTAGCCAAAAAAGTGGAAATTATTTCACTCTCATACAAGGAGGGAGCCAAAGCCGTACGCTGGGAATGTGATGGTAGTCCGGAATACCAAATCGAAGAGATTAACAACCGAACGCAAAGAGGAACCAACATAGTTCTTCATATTGCTGATGATTGTGAAGAATACCTTGAGAAATTTAAAATAGAGGACCTCCTAAAAAAATATTGTAAATTTTTGCCTGTAGAAATAAAGTTTGGAACTAAAAAAGATTGGGTTGACCAAGGAGAGAAGGATGATAAGGGTGAACCTAAAAAAACCGAAATCGAAGTTGATAACATCATTAATAACCCTAATCCTACCTGGACAAAGAAACCAGCAGATTTAAAAGACGAGGAATATAAAGCCTTTTACCGTGAAATGTATCCTATGCAGTTCGAGGAGCCATTGTTTCATATTCATCTAAATGTAGATTATCCCTTTAATTTAACTGGAATTCTTTACTTTCCAAAGCTGAGTAACAAGCTCGAAATGCCTAAGGACAAAATACAACTGTATTGCAATCAGGTATTTGTTACCGATAATGTAGAAAATATTGTACCCGACTTCTTGACACTATTGCGTGGTGTGATTGATAGCCCTGATATTCCTTTGAATGTAAGCCGTAGTTATTTGCAGGCTGACAGTAATGTGAAAAAAATATCTTCTCACATAACTAAAAAAGTGGCGGATAAACTCGAAGAATTATTTAAAAAAGAACGCGCTGATTTTGAAAAAAAATGGGACGATATTAAGATCTTCGTTCAGTATGGTATGATTAGTGATGAGAAGTTTTATGACAAAGCATCTAAATTCGCTTTATTAAAAACTACCGAAGGAAAATACTTCACCTTTGAAGAATTTGAAAACCATGTAAAATCCGTTCAGACAGATAAAGACAATCGCTTGATTTATTTGTATGCGAATAATATACAAGAACAACATGTTTATATTGACGCAGCAAAAAGTAGGGGATACGAAGTGTTATTGATGGAAACCATGTTAGACCCTCATTACATCAATCATCTGGAACAGAAATTAAAGGACATTTCTTTTGTGCGCGTGGATTCAGACACCATTGAAAAACTAATCAAGAAAGACGATAATAACATCAGCAAATTATCTGAAGAACAACAGAAAGAGTTGAAACCAATTATTGAAGGAGCGATTAACAAAGAGCAATTCTCAGTAATGTTTGAAAACCTAAGCGAAAAAGATTCGCCTATGTTAATTACGCGCCCTGAATTTATGCGCCGTATGAAGGACATGAACCAAATGGGTGGAGGCGGAGCTATGGGCTTTTATGGTAATATGCCGGAGATGTATAATTTGGTGGTTAACTCCAATCACCCCTTGATTTCAAAAATTCTTTCAGAAACGGATAAAGAAAAGCAAAACAGTCTTACCAAACAGGCTGCGGATTTGGCTTTGCTATCACAAGGACTTTTAAAAGGAGAAAGCCTTACAAACTTTATTAAACGAAGTGTGGAGATGATTTGATTTTAGTTTAGGATAATTAAGGGGTGTAAGACCCTGTATAAGGCCCATTCAGTTTCCTATCTCCAGCCACTCTGAATTTGTATAAGAGATTGGCTTGTACTGAGCGGAATAAGCCTTTTGCATAAACAGCTTTTTTATTCTTCGCTATTTTGATAAATTTATGGAAATTTGTATCGTACACACCTCATAGTTTTTATCATCTCTTTTTTTGAATAAAAAAAAAAAGACCCTACACTTATAAAAATAGAGAATCTCAATCAAAACAAAATTTCTGTTTTTGGTCACGGAGGTTTGGGCATTTTGAGTAAGTACCCCATGAATTCCATGGAATCCTTAACAGGAGCACTTAAACTTGGAGCCGCGGGAACAGAAATGGATGTGCAACTAAGCAAAGACAATGTGCTTGTATTGTATCATAACTTGAAATTAGAAGACGCCACCCATTGTTATGGAGACATAAGAGAAAAAAACTGGGATGAAATAAAAAACTGTAAGTATAAACTGCCCTTGTTTTCCAGGGCTGCATTAATTAATGCCAATCAGGTTTTTGAAAAAGTTGAAAGTAAAAGCAACTATATTTT
>CALMND010000350.1 GCA_937868565.1 uncultured Bacteroidota bacterium
CAATACAAAATTCTAAGGCCAAATCATAATCTCTATCCGTATGATCCTTATTTGGCTGAATTGGTGATAAATAGTTCAACTCCAAGGCGCGTGCTCGCTCCTTTTCCATATAAGCACCCCGTACCAACTTGGCACCCAGCAAATACCCTTTTTGAACGGCTTTTTGATAACTTTCTTTTAAAAAAGAAAGTCGATCGTGTCGGTATAACTGAAAGGTATTGAAAACCACCACTTTCTCCTTATTGTATTTGGCCATCATAAGGTCAGTTACTGCATCCACAGGTATTTGTATCCAACTTTCTTCAGCATCAATGAGAATCATTTTATGATGCTGTGCTGCGCAATGGCAAATATTATCTACCCGCTTTAGGAAGCGTTCATATTCCTTTTCTTCTTCCAAACTAAGCACTTCTCCACTATTCATTTTTTCAAGAAGTTGAAATCGGCAAAAGCCAGTCACTTTCAAACTTACAAAGGGAATATAGAGCTTATCGGCAGCAAAGCGTATGGTTTGTAAAAAAGAACCCGTGGTCCTTTCAAATTCTGACTCTTCATTTTTGCCCTCTACCCCATAATCCATAATTATTGAAATACCATAATTACTTAACTTTCGCGCCGTTTCATCAGCCTCCTCCAACGTTTCCCCTCCGCAAAATTGCTTGAAGATGGTATCCTTTACAAGGCCTTTGATTGGAAGATAAAACCTGAAGGCAAATTGGGTCATTGAAATTCCTATTTTGGTAAGCCAGGGCTTAGCCATCGCAGAAAATAAGAATTGGGCTTTGCGAAGATCCCGCATGCTTTTTGAAGAGAAAGCAATTTCGGTATTATCAAAGTTTAAAGACATAAAAAATTGTTGTTAATCGCAAAAGTAATACTGTTAATAAGTATTAAATCTTTTTTTTTGGTGGATTAACTAATAAAATCTACTTTTACAGAACAAAATTAAAATATTTAAAAATGAAAAAGATTTTATTCTTCGGTTTAACGACCTTGTTGTGTTCAAACATCAGTTTGAAAGCGCAACAGAAGTCAACAGTTGATCTCAAACGCGAGGTTCCGGCTTCAACAATTAACAAAGGTACCCATGTTCCTAAAACAGCTCTTAACGTAGCTCAGGACAAAAAAACAAGAGGTGGCGCAAGATGGTATAGTTCAGCAGATGCTGCTGGTATTGCTAATGGATCTAATTTGTTTGATCAAGCACATCTTAATGTAAACTACTTGTGGCAAGATTCAACTTTGAAGGGTAATTTCGGTGGAACATCTGACAATATCTGGATTAAATCAGTAGGTCAAGTATTAGACCCAACTGCAAATGTTCATAATGACCTTACTGCTCATGCCGGACTGATTCAAATTGGAAAGAATTCCGTATTTAACGTTGATACCGTTGCTATTACTTGCGCCTATGTAAGAAATCCAGCAAAAGCTTCAATTGTTGATACATTAATTGTTACTATTTCTAAAGGAAACAGCGCTCCCTCTGATTTGTTATTCTGGCCTGAAGATCAAGCAGCAGTTGTAGGTCCTTACAGCATAGATACAATTTTCATTGCAAATCCTGCATTTGATTATACAACCAATACCTTAAAGAAAAACGTTGGTAGCGTTGCTTTTACAGCTAAAATTCCTTTAACCGTTGCTGTTGCAAATGACACGACTCCAAACGGATGGAATCAATTTGTAATTCCTGTTACAGGTTTACAAAATCTTCCTGCCGGTTCAATTCCAGTTATGACTATGAACTTCAAATCTGGTGATACTTGGGTTCCTAACGTGGATTCAGCATACAATAACGGTTTAGGTTTAAACCATATTCTTTTTGCTTCTTCAAGAGAAAATCCTCCTGCTGGTTTTAGAGCCTATACAAAAAGAGATTATAATATTTCAAGTGTAATGAAAAATGACACTACTGGATGGGGCTTTGTAGGCTACATTCCTTCATTCTATTATAATAGCCCTGGATATGAGCACCATTGGTTTGACTGGAAATTAAGTTGCGCTTCATGTGCACCTGTAGCTGTTAACGATGTTACCATCTTTAACGATGTGAATGTGTTCCCTAACCCAGCATCTACTGAATTAGCAATCAATATTAATTTAAAAGAAAATGCTAAAAATGTTTCATTTGATATCACAAATACTTTAGGCCAAGTGGTTAAATCTATTAAACTAGGTAATGTAAATGCAAATCAAACAACAGGAGAAATTATTAAAATTTCTGATTTGTCTGCAGGAATGTATATCTATACACTTCATGCAAACGGTCAAAAAATGTCACACAAATTATTAGTTAAATAATATTTGAACCTTTTTTTTCAAAAAAACCCTTCATTTTGAAGGGTTTTTTTGTTTTTATAACAAAAATTGTACTTTGCCCAACCTTTTATCTAACAATTGAGTCTTATTCATAAGAAATACTCAAAATAAATTGAACGCAGCTTTGAGCTATATAGGTACCCATCAAGAAGAAGAAATGCTTGCCCTCATACATGGGTGCAGGGATGGGAAGCGTGCTGCTCAGGAAAAGATCTATAAAATGATGTATCCCAAAATGATGAGTATGGTAAAAAGGTATACTAACATGTACCAATACCATATTGCTGAGGAGATTCTGAACAATGGATTTTTGAAAGTATTTCAAAAAATTGATAGCTATAAATTTGAAGGCTCTTTTGAAGGCTGGGTAAGAAGAATCATTTATCATTCCATATTTGACTATATCCGTCAAAATATTAAATATATGGAAAAGGTTGTCTTTGTGGAAAAAGACGAAGTTATTAGCAAGGATTTAGCCTCCAAAATGCATTATGATGAATTGATGAAACTAATACAGGATTTACCTGACACAACCCGTATGGTATTCAACCTGTATGTAATGGAAGGCTTTCCGCACAAAGAAATTAGCGAAAAAATTGGCATTAGCGAAGGTACCAGCAAATGGCACCTTTTTGAGGCAAGAAGAATATTAAAAATAAAAATTGAAGCACTAAATAAATAGTAAACTGATTATGTCAAACAAAATTCCCATAGACGATCTGTTTAGAGAGGTACTCTCTGAGGGCAAAGAACAGCTCAATCTTGGTGCATGGGCAAACATGGAGCGAATGCTCAATGGTCAAAACCCTTACGCAAGCGATGAAAAAGACGCAAAACGGAAAAGAAGAATTCTTCCCTTTCTTGCCATTTTCCTGCTGCTTTCTACAGCAATGACCGCCGGCTATTTATTGCTGAATAAAAAAGATAATATTGCCCAAGACTTATCTAAGCCAAACGTAAACACAAATGCCAAGCGGGTAAGCCCCACCCCAACGGCCACAGTAGAAGCCACTAACGCACAAAACACTGAAATACAAAACAATAACAATAATTACTCAGCACAACTTCAAGAAACCCCTGCTAAATCAGCTATTTCTGCTAATAACGCTGGAATAGTAAGTGATGTAGCAGAAACTCCCAAAACAAATAATGAAACGGTGGACGCTTCACTTGAAGGCGAAAAAAGTCCTGCAAGCCCAAAAACTCCTGCTATGGTCAAGAATGGCAAGAAAGCCGGATCAATAGCCAAGAAAAATGCAACTAGCATGGCAACGGTGAATGTGGATAAAAAAGAAGAATTGGCCACTAATGATAAGCAAAATGAGAATCAAACAATTACAACAGAAGTTGTAAATAAAATCGTTGCCAATGAAAAAATAAGCAAAAACAGAGATGGTAGCATTAATCATATTTCATATGATACCATCGATAATTCTGTAGTAGAAATTGAAAAGGAAGTTACACAACCTGAATTGCTAGTTGCCAATGCCAATAAGGACAAAAACTATCAATACCACCCACGCTACCTCGGCGCGCAAGTCGATGCCGACGAAACTCCGATCGTATTAAATAATGTCATTAATAGCGAACCCATAATTGCTATGCAAACTCCTGGGCTAAAAGTTGCCGATGAAAAAGCTAAAAGCAAAAAGCGTTCAGACAATACATCTATGTTTAGCGCACTTGGTGCATTTGCAAGCTTAACACTCAACAAAATTGGTGATGCTGGAGGCGATTTCTTCCGTCTTTTTAAAACCTTTGATCCAGGTGTGAGTATGGGCGTAAATGCAGCTTTATTTAAAACCCAACATAATTATGGTGGTTTCCATGCCGGCCTAACAAATCACACGGCCATCAGTGAAACGTTTAGCATGATTACGGAGTTAAAATTTTTCATCCGAAACAATGCTGGCTTTACCATCAACGACATTAAAACTCAAATTCTGAACAAAAGTGTTGACACTACCGTTCCGGGACAAACCACTTACTTTTATCAGGTAGATTCTGTCACCAAAAAATACAATTTTAAAAGTTTTATGTCGCTTGAATTACCACTAATGCTAAGCGCACGATTCAATAATATATCTGTATACGGTGGACCTAATTTTGTATAT
>CALMND010000351.1 GCA_937868565.1 uncultured Bacteroidota bacterium
ATTTATAGAGCCTGGAAACTGATTCGCGAAAGGAAAGAAGTTCCGGCTGTGAGAGTTCATCTGCATAAGAACATTCCTATGGGAGCTGGGCTGGGAGGCGGTAGTTCAGACGCTGCCTTTTTTATTAATTTGATGAATAATGCATTCGATTTAAGATTCTCATGGGAAGAAAAAATAGATATGGGCTCACAATTAGGAAGCGACTGCTCTTTCTTTATAAAAAATAAAACGTGCTTTGCGAGTGGAAAAGGAAACGAACTTTCAGATATAAACGTGGATTTAAGTACTTATTATATTTTGTTAGTTTATCCTAACATTAATAGCAATACCAGGGAAGCCTACGAGGGGTTAATTCCGAAAAAACATAACCCTAATTTAAGAAACATATTTAACACCTATAGAATTGGTGATTGGAAAAACGTCTTAACAAACGATTTTGAAACGAGTATTTTTAAGAGATATCCCGAAATTGAAAATTTAAAAAAATTGATTTACGATTCAGGGGCGATTTATGCTTCGATGAGTGGCAGTGGTAGCTCAGTTTTTGGAATCTTTAAAGAAGAACCAAGCATTTTACTTCCCACTTCTTATCAACACTGTTTACAAAAACCTTTAGCAAAAGTTTTGTAAGTAAAAAAAACTTTCGTCCTTTAAGCCCTTAATTCTAGACTTTAAAAAATAAACTATGTTTCGGGTACTAAAATTTGGAGGAACAAGCGTTGGGTCGGCGCAACGGATGAAGGATTTGGTTAGGCTTACCGCTCACAGTGAGCCGAAAATTGTTGTCTTGAGTGCTATGAGTGGAACAACCAATACATTGGTTGAGATTTGTGAATCGCTTTACGCTAAGGACGCTGAAAAGACAAAGAAATTAACAGAAACCTTGAGGCAAAAATATCAAAAAGAGGTTGCCGAACTATTCTCAAAAGAAACTAGTCTTACAAAGGCAAATCATCTTATTCTTCATCATTTTAATTTTATTGAAGCCTTCACAATGGATATGTTCACGCCGAATGAAGAAAAAGCGATTTTAGCTCAGGGGGAATTATTGAGCACTGCAATGTATCATTATTACCTTGAAGAGATTGGAACTGATTCTGTGTTGCTGCCGGCACTAAATTTTATGCGGCTGGATGCAAACGACGAGCCTGATATGGATTATATTGAAAAGTACTTAATGATGGAACTCAATAAGTACCCTAATAAAGGAATTTTTATTACGCAGGGTTATATTTGCAGGAATTCTTTTGGTGAGATTGATAATTTGAAACGGGGTGGTAGTGATTACTCCGCGTCCATCATCGGTGCCGCTATCCGTAGCTCGGAGATACAAATATGGACAGACATTGACGGAATGCATAATAACGACCCGCGAATTGTGAATAAAACACATCCTATTAATGAATTAAGTTTTGACGAAGCTGCTGAATTGGCTTATTTCGGTGCAAAAATATTACATCCTACTTGTATTCTCCCAGCGAAAAAAAGAAACATCCCCGTCCGTTTAAAAAACACAATGCTACCCGAGGCTCAAGGTACTCTAATTGCGAATATTAATACAAATGAAGGGGTTAAAGCCGTGGCTGCTAAGGACGGAATAACTGCTATCAACATTAAAAGTGACCGAATGCTGCTAGCACACGGTTTTTTGCGAGCAGTATTTGAGATATTTGAACGTTACAAAACGCCGATAGACATGATTACAACCAGTGAGGTGGCGGTATCCTTAACAATCGATCAAAATAAAAATCTTGCAAAAATTATTGAAGAGTTAAAAGAAATTTCGCTCGTTGAAATTGATATTGACCAAACAATTATTTGTATTGTGGGACAATTACCGAAAGACAAATCGGGCTATGCTTATAAAGTTTTAGAGGCCCTTAAAGATATTCCTTTACGCATGGTTTCTTATGGAGGAAGCGCTAACAACATTTCCGTTTTGGTTAATAGTAACCTTAAAAATGCTGCTTTAATGGCCTTAAATAAGGGATTATTTAATTATAACTAAACCGTAATATGTTTACCAAAAAATTAATTGCAAATTTTAGCAAGCTCGATACACCATTTTATTATTACGACCTCGACCTGCTTCAACGAACTCTTGAGTCCATACAAAAAGAGGCACCTCCCTCCTATCATATTCACTACGCATTAAAAGCGAATGCCCACCCCACTCTACTTGAAAAAATAAAAACCTTAGGTTTTGGTGCAGATTGTGTGAGTGGTAACGAGATCAAAAGAGCGCTACAATGCGGATTTGATTCAAAAAAAATTGTATTTGCTGGTGTTGGCAAAAACGATAGAGAAATAAATTACGCGCTTGATGCTGAAATATTTTCGTTCAACGCTGAAAGCATTCACGAACTTAGAATCATTAACCAACTGGCACAAAATAAAAATAAAAAAGCGAGTATTGCATTGCGAATAAATCCCAACGTGGATGCACACACGCATAAGTACATCACTACTGGTTTGGAGGAAAACAAATTTGGAATTAACCCTTATGAGTTTGACCATGTGTTAAGTGAGTTTAGTAAGCTGAAAAATTTATCTTTTACCGGTTTACACTTTCATATCGGTTCTCAGATTACGGATTTAAATGCATTCAAAAATCTCTGTATGAGGGTTAACGAAATAAATAATTGGTTTATCCATAAAGAATTTGTCCCGGCTCATATCAACTTAGGCGGAGGGCTTGGCATTAATTATAAAGAACCTGATGCGCATCCCATAGTCGATTTTAAAAGCTATTTTAACGTTTTTAAAGAGTTTTTGGAGTTAAAACCAGCCCAAGAAATTCATTTTGAACTGGGCCGCTCCA